>NZ_JBYSYA010000010.1:0-227100 GCF_058782785.1 Cupriavidus sp. FW306-01-F10A | reverse complement strand
TGGTCGAGCAGCTCCTTGAACTTGAACAGGATGCGCGCGCGGCGCAGCGGCGGGGTGTCGGCCCAGGCGGGGAATGCGGCATGGGCGGCGGCAACGGCGTCGGCCACGTCCTGCGCGGTGGCCAGTGCCACGCGCGCGGCGACTTCGCCGGTGGCGGGGTTGAATACGTCCGCCAGGCGCTGGCCGCCGGCGCGGCGCACGGCGCCGCCGATGAAATGCTGGATCTCGGCCAGTTGCCGGTTTTCTGCGATGCTCACTTGGGATTTCCTTCGATTGCCGCGGCACGCAAGTCAGCGCGCGCCCCGGCGTGCAATCAGGGAGGCCGGACCCGCAGGTCCGGCGGCAATGCGATGCGGCGCGCGCCGCTTACTTGATGTCCTGCAGCGCCTTCTTCACCGTATCGAACAGTTCGCCGATCTGGGCTTCAGAGATGATCAGCGGCGGCGAGAACGCCAGGATGTCGCCGGTGTAGCGCACCAGCACGCCGAGCTCCAGACACTTCAGGAAGGCCTCATATGCGCGCGCGCCGGGCTGGCCGGGGCGCGGCTCCAGCTCGATGCCGGCGACCAGGCCGTAGTTGCGGATGTCCTTCACGTGCGGCGCGCCGCGTACGCCGTGCACCGCGGCTTCGAACACCGGCGCCAGCTCGGCGGCGCGGCCGAACAGGTTTTCGCGCTGGTACAGGTCGAGGGTGGCAATGGCGGCAGCCGCGGCCAGCGGGTGGCCGGAGTAGGTGTAGCCATGCAGCAGCTCGATCGCGCCCGGCGCGGCCGAATTGACCACGGTGTCATGCACTTCGCGGCGCACGGCGACGGCGCCCATCGGCACCGCGGCGTTGTTGATCGCCTTGGCCATGGTGATCAGGTCCGGCGTGACCTTGAAGCGCTCGGCCGCGGTGGCGGCGCCGAGGCGGCCGAAGGCGGTGATGACCTCGTCGAAGATCAGCAGGATGCCGTGCTTGCTGGTGATTTCACGCAGCTTTTCCAGGTAGCCGACCGGCGGCACCAGCACGCCGGCGGAGCCGGCCAGCGGCTCGACGATCACGGCGGCAACGTTGGACGGGTCGTGCAGCGCCAGGATGCGTTCAAGCTCATCGGCCAGGTGCGCGCCCCACTGCGGCTGGCCCTTGGAGAAGGCGGCCTCGGCGATATTCAGCGTGGCCGGCAGGTGGTCGGTGCCCGGCATCAGGTTGGCCGAGAACGCCTTGCGGTTCGGGCCGATGCCGCCCACCGCCATGCCGCCGAAGCCCACGCCGTGATAGCCGCGCTCGCGCCCGATAAAGCGCGTGCGCTGGCCTTCGCCGCGTGCACGGTGGTAGGCCAGTGCGATCTTCAGCGCGGTGTCGACCGACTCCGAGCCCGAGTTGGTGAAGAAGATGCGGTCCAGCCCCTGCGGCATGATCGCGGCCACCTTGGTGGCGGCCTCGAACGACAGCGGATGGCCCATCTGGAACGGTGGCGCATAGTCCAGCGTGGCAGCCTGGCGCGCTACCGCCTCGGCGATTTCCTTGCGGCAGTGGCCGGCGGCCACGCACCACAGGCCGGCGCAACCGTCCAGGATCTGGCGGCCGTCGTGGGTGGTGTAGTACATGCCGCTGGCCGACGCCAGCAGGCGCGGCGCCGCCTTGTACTGGCGGTTGGCGGTGAAGGGCATCCACAGGGCATCGAGATCGGGAATCACGGTCTTGGCGGCGTCCATACGTCCTCCTAGGGGGAATCGGGTCGGATTGGCTGGTGGCACGCTGGCTGGCAGCGCGGCGGGCAATGAGGGCCACTCTACCGGCGGCGTCTGGCCGACAAAATATACAGTCCGGACAAGACTGCCTTACCGTGCAGTTTGAACATGCCAAACCGTACAGGCAAGAGCCATCGGGGAGCCGCCAGCCCGCTGCCGTACCACGACCCGCTCTGGACCGCGGTACGTCATTCCACGCTGCACTGCGGCAAATTTCGCTTTGCGGAAAACCACCGCATCCTGGCCTGCCTCCAACCGCTAAACTGTACAGGTTCACGCTTGCCCGAGTGCCTGATGCTGACCCTGACCCTGACCCGCAGCCGCCGCGACGGCGACACCCTGACCGAGCAGATCGTCGCCGGCATCGCCGCACTGGTCGAGCAGCGCGCGCTGCGCGCCGGCACCGCCCTGCCCTCGGTGCGCCGCTTTGCGCAGCACCACCACGTCAGCACCTTCACCGTGGCCGAGGCCTACGGCCGGCTGACCGCGCTGGGCTACCTGGCGGCACGCCCGGGCTCGGGCTATACCGTGGCGCATCGCCATGCCCCGGCCGGGCACGCGCGCGCGCCGCAATGGGAGGCGCCGGGACTGAACGCGGCGTGGCTGCTGTCGGATGTGTTCGCCGACCATTCGGTGCCGATCAAGGCCGGCGCCGGCTGGCTGCCCGGCGACTGGCTCAATGAGGAAGGGCTGCACCAGGCCATGCGCGCCTCGGCGCGCGTGCCGGCGGCGCAGCTGTCGGGCTACGGCCATCCGTACGGCTTTGCACCGCTGCGCGAGCATATCGCCGCCGGCCTGGGCCAGTACGGCATCCCGCTGCAGGCGCAGCAGGTGGTACTGACGCAGGGCGCGACGCAGGCGCTGGACCTGGTGGTGCGCACGCTGCTGCGTGCCGGCGATACGGTGCTGGTGGAATCGCCCTGCTACTGCAACCTCCTGCAGATCCTGCGGCTGGCGGGACTGCGCGTGGTGGGCGTGCCGCGCTCTGCGGCGGGGCTGGATACCGATGCGCTGGACGATGCCATCCGCGCCCATGCCCCGCGCGCGCTCTTTATCAATACCGTGCTGCAGAACCCGACCGGCGCCAGCCTGAGCAGCATGAACGCCTTCCGCGTGCTGCAGCTGGCCGAGCAGCACCGGCTGCTGGTGGTCGAGGACGATATCTACCGCGAGCTGGCGCCGGCCGGCTCGCCGATGCTGGCGGCCATGGACGGGCTGTCGCAGGTGGTCTACATCAATGGTTTTTCCAAGACCATCACGCCGTCGCTGCGGGTCGGCTATCTGGCCGCCAGCCCCGACCTGGCCAAGGCCTTCGCGCGCACCAAGATGGCGGTCGGCCTGACCTCGTCGGAAGTCACCGAGCGGCTGGTCTACTCGGTGCTGACCAGCGGCCACTACGGCCGCCACGTGGCGGCGCTGGCCGAGCGGCTGCGCGCGCAGCAGGATCGCGTGACGGAAAAGATGGAAGCCCACGGGCTGGAGGTGCTGCTGCGCCCGGAGGGCGGGATGTTCGCCTGGGCGCGCCTGAACGAGGCGGCACAGGCGCGGCTGCAGGCCAGCCGCCGCGGCGGGCCGCTGCACGGCAACCGCCTGGCCACGCTGGCACTGGAGCATGGTATCTGGCTGGCGCCAGGGTCGTATTTCGAGCCGGACGAGACCGATTCGCCGTGGATCCGCTTCAATGTGGCCACCGGCGATGCGCCACAGCTGTGGCAGTTCTTCGACCGTCTGGCGCAGGCACCGCGCGCGGCTTAGCACCCGCGCAGGATCGAGCGGTCAGCTCCAGAGGCGCTCGACCAGCCAGCCCGCGGTAGCGCAGAGTCCCAGCCAGGCGGTCAGGCAGATAGCGATAAATCGATAGCTCATCTCGGAATGGACAACAAAGTCGTGAAGGCAGTGTGAATTTTTCGTTGAATCATACATCCATTCATGAATGTATGTAAGGACGGCGTGGATTCCCCGCTGACAGCCAGGGTCTATTTGTGTACCGCAGGGAGCACACAAAGTGCGCGCCAGCTGTCCCTGCAGCCGTCAGGGACGCGGCCGCCGAAGCGCCGGGGCTCTGCTACCCTTGTGCCTGCATTGCCCCACGCGGGGTGACGATTTCAGCTCTCAAGCGCGCAGCAGAACCAGACCATGCATAGCCACGACCTGTCCGCCTGGACCCACAGCCACGCTTTCGACGCCGGCAACCGCGCCGCCGAACGCGGCACACGCCTGGTGATGGCGATCACCGCCGCCACTATGGTGGTAGAGATCGCTGCCGGCCTTTGGTTCAACTCGATGGCGCTGCTGGCCGATGGCTGGCACATGAGCTCGCACGCGCTGGCCATCGGCCTGTCGGCCTTCGCTTACGCCGCCGCACGCCGCTACGCCGGCGACCGGCGCTTTGCCTTCGGCACGTGGAAGATCGAGGTGCTGGCCGGCTTTGCCAGCGCGGTGTCCCTGCTTGGCATCGCGGCGCTGATGGCGGCCGGCTCGGTCGAGCGGCTGCTCAGCCCGCAGGACATCCACTACCGCGAGGCCATGGCCGTGACCGCGCTCGGCCTGCTGGTCAACCTGGGCTGCGCGCTGATCCTGGGCGGCCATGCGCACGGGCACGACCACGGGCACGACCATGGCCACCATCACCACGGCCATGATTACGGCCACGGCCACCACCACGACATCAACCTGCGCGCCGCCTACGTGCATGTGCTGGCCGACGCCGCGACCTCGGTGCTGGCGCTTGTCGCGCTGGCCGGCGGCTGGTGGCTGGGCTGGGCGTGGCTGGATCCGGCGATGGGTCTGGTGGGCGCCGCGCTGGTCGGCAGGTGGGCCGTCGGGCTGCTGCGCCAGAGCGGCGCCGTGCTGCTGGACCGCGAGATGGACCATCCGGTGGTGGAAGAAGTGCGCGAGGTGCTGGCGGGCCTGGACCCTGCCGATGCCAACGGCGAGGAGCGCACCAGTGTGACCGACCTGCATGTCTGGCGCGTGGGCCGGCAGCAGTTTGCCTGCATCGCCTGCCTGGTCACGCACGATCCGGCGCTGACCCCGCAGCGCGTGCGCGAGGCACTATCCGTGCATGAAGAACTGGTGCACGTGACGGTGGAGATCAGCCGCTGCGAGGGCGCGCACTGAGGCGTGCCATCGGTGCATGCGGGTTCAGTCCAGCTCGCACCACATGCATAGCGGCGGCGTATCGGTATGGCGGTGGAATTCGCTCGATGACATGACCTCGGCCGGCAGCTTCGCGGCCGGCACCAGCGTAAAACCGTAGCGCGCGAAATAGCTCGGGCAGCTCGAGGCCAGCAGCACCGCGCGCCGCGCGCCATTGGCGCGTGCGCGCATCAGCGCGGCGCGCACCACATGCGTGGCCACGCCCTGGTCGCGGTGTTCCGGCAATACGGCAACGCTGCGGATCACCACGGTCTCGCCGAAACGCTCGCCGGCAGCGCAGCCAATGATCTGCGATCCAAGGATGGCAACGTGGAAGTGCTCGAGCAAGCGTGCCACATCGTCCACGGGCAGGCCGCAGCGTTCCAGCACGCTGCCCACGGCTGGCGCGTCCGAGGGCATGGCCGCGCGGATCCGCAAGTCCTTGATCATCTGGAGCCTCTCTTTTTCACATCACCTCGCGACGGGAACACCATGGAAGCCCGGACATGGTTGTGCCGCCATCCGGCGGCACGGGTTGCACGCAGGCCATGTGGCCTGTCAGGCAACATTACCCGATTCAGTGGCGTTGTTCTATTGGGGAAGTAACGGAAACGGGAGGCCGAAACGGCCCGCGCCATCGCGCCAATTATGCGCAGCACCGCATGGCTGCCGTGCAAGACGAGTCACTGTGACAAGCCCATGAAAACCGGGGAAATTGCGCGGGCGCGCACAAGACGGCCCGGCAACTTGTGCCAGGCAAGGAAAGACTGGAGGCGGGGATACGGAATCGAACCGTCGTATACGGCTTTGCAGGCCGTTGCATCACCACTCTGCCACCCCGCCGCTGACGCCGCGTCTGTGCGACGCTACGTGCTGCGGGCCGCAGTGTAGCGGGAAATGGAAATCTTTGCAGGAGACGGGGCCGGCCCCTAACCCATCGCGGACTGGATGTAGTTCTGCAGCCCGACCTTGTTCACCAGTTCCAGCTGCGCCTCGAGCCAGTCGATATGCTCCTCGGTGTCGGCGAGGATATCGACCACGATCTCGCGCGAGACATAATCGCCGACCGACTCGAAAAACTTGATCGCTTCCTTGCAGCTGGCCTGCGACACCTGTTCGAGCTTCAGGTCGCAACCGAGCATCTCCTCGGTGTTCTCGCCGACCAGCAGCTTGTCCAGGTCCTGCAGGTTGGGCAGGCCATCGAGCAACAGGATGCGCTCGATCAGCTTGTCCGCGTGCTTCATTTCCTCGATCGATTCCTCGTACTCGTGCTTGCCCAGGGCACCGAGCCCCCAATGCCGGTACATGCGGGCATGCAGGAAATACTGGTTGATCGCGGTCAACTCATGCCGGAGCTGGCCATTGAGCAACTGGATCACCTTCTTGTCGCTTTTCATGACTGCCCCCAACGACCCCTCGAAACTGATGGACCTACTCTCATTTTCGTAAACACGAAAACCCCGCAGTGATTATCCCGCCGCGAACTTCATGGTAGTCCGGCAAGAGCGGACATCAAGCAAATTCGGCCTCGCCGCCGCATTTTCGCCGGGTTTTCACGCGCTATTGCGGATGCGAATACCAATGGTTTCCATTCGATTTTCAAAAGCGCTTCGCGCGGCATCGTGCAAACAGAAAAGCGGGCGCACACGGCAATTGCCGCGCCGCCCGCCGTCGGGAGCCAGCCGTGAAAATCAGTCGAGCTTCGCGCCTGAATCCGCCACCAGCGTCTTCAGCACCGGCCAGTCGCGCGCATACAGCGCCTGCGCCTCGGCCGGCGAGCTGCCCACCGTGCGCAGCCCCAGCGCGACCAGTCGCTCCTGCATGTCGGGCGCCTGCAGGATGGCGCGCACTTCGCCTTCAAGCCTGGCGAGAATCGGCGCGGGCACGCCCACCGGCGCCACCAGGCCGATCCAGCCGACGGTCTTGAAGGCGCTGTCCTGCATGCCGGACTCAGCGAAGGTGGGCATGTCAGGCAGCGCGCTGCTGCGCTGCGTGCCGGTCACCGCCAGTGCCTTGAGCTTGCCGCTCTGGATATAGGGCTTGGCGGTCAGGATGCTGGCAAAGCCGAACTGCACCTGCCCGCCCAGCAGGTCCTGCATCATCGGCGCCTCGCCCTTGTAGGGCACGTGCGTGGCCTGGCCATGCACCAGCTTGCTGTAGTAGGCGCCGCTCAGGTGCGACAGCGAACCCACGCCCCACGAGGCATAGCTGAGCTTGCCCGGCCGGCTGCGCGCGTACTCGCCCAGTTCACGCACGGTGCGCACCGGCACCGACGGATGGGCCACCAGCACCAGTTGCGCATCGGCCAGCACGCTGATCATGGTCAGGTCCTTGCGCGGGTCGTAGGGCAGTTTCTGGTACAGGAACTGGTTGGTCAGCACCGACTGCGTCAGGGTCATCAACAGCGTGTAGCCATCCGGCGCGGCCTTGGCCACGGCGTCGGTGCCGATGATGCCCGAGGCGCCCGCCTTGTTGTCCACCACCACGGGCTGGCCCAGGCGCTTGCTGAGTTTTTCGCCCATGGCACGGGCGATGGTGTCGGTGCCGCCGCCGGCCACATAAGGCACCACGATGCGGATCGGCTTGGCGGGATAGGCCTGTGCGGCGGCGGGCAGGGCCAGGCTGAGCGAAAGCCCGCCAGTCAGCCCGCCAGCGGCCAGCGCGAGCCATGCGCGTCGGTTCATGTCGTCTCCAGGTCGTCTTTATGGTTTTGGAGGACAACGTTAGCGGGCTTGAGAAATTACGTCCAATGCAATATTTTTCAGTTTTTGATGCATAAAAGATTAATTCATGGGACTAAGGCAGCTGCATCACTTCGTCACGCTGGTCGAGCAAGGCAGTTTTGCCCGTGCCGCCAGCGCCCTGCACCTGTCGCAGCCGGCGCTGACCCGCAGCATCCAGGCGCTGGAAGCGGACCTGGGGCCGCTGATCGACCGCAGCTACGGCAAGGTGAGGCCAACCGCCGCCGGCATGCTAGCGCTCGAGCGCGCGCGCCGCATGCTGCGCGAACAGCGCGAGTTGCGGCGCGACCTGCAACTGCTGGAGGAAGTAGAGATCGGCACGATCCGCGCGGGCTTCGGGCCGTTCGCGGCATCGTTCCTGCTCGATCCCGTGCTCGAGACATTGGTGCGGCGCTACCCGCATCTGCGCATCGACCTGGAGACCGCGGACACGCCGGCCATGCGGCGTTCGCTCGAAGCGGAACGCCTCGATGTCTTTGTCGGCGAAAGCCGCAGCCTGGCGGAACTGGGGCACCTGCAGATTGACCGGCTGCCGGCGCTGGAAACGGCATTCTTCGTGCGCAGCGGGCACCCGCTGGCGCGGCAGCGCGAAGTCAGCCTGGCCGAGCTGCGCACCTATCCGGTGGCAGGGACGCGGCTGCCGGCACATATCCTGCGCTTCTTCCGGCAGGCACTGCATGAAGCCAGCGGTGGCAGCGGTCCGGTCTCCGAGGACGCGCCCGGGCTGATGACCGTCACCTGCAACGACATGCACGCGCTGCGCTCGCTGCTGCTGGCCGTCGATGCCGTGGCGCTGGTACCCGTGGCGATGATGGCCGAGGCCTGCGCGCAAGGCATGGCCGTGGCCCTGCCGATGCACTCGCCAACCGAGCTGAGGGCGCAGTATGGGATCGTGTCGCTGGCCGGGCGCTCACCGTCGCCGGCCATGCGCGTCTTCGCGGCGCTGGTGCATGAAGCGGTGGCGCAAGCCGGCGGCGATGCCGGGCGGTAGGCCCGGGTCATAGCCCGGGCGTTGGGGATTCAGCCAGCTGCCACCGCGGGCTGCCCCGCTTCGGCACGCGACGGCAGGTGCGCGGCCAGCCGGCGGCGCGAGCGCTCAGGGTTGACCACGTACAGGCCCGCCAGCGCCGCCACCACCATGATCGCGCCGCAGACGGCCAGGCCCAGCTCGAAACCGTGTGCCCCAGGGACGTTCTGCACCAGCACGCCCGTGACCAGCGGCGCCAGCACGCCGGCCAGCGACGACACCGACGCATCGATGGCGAGGATCGCACCGCGCTGCCCCGCCGGCACCACCTCAGCCAGCATCGCCGGGCCCAGCGAATAGATCGCCGGCGCGCACACGCAGGCCACTACCAGCAGGCCCACCCGCATGACCGGCGTGGTGTCCGGCCACAGCAGCAACAGGAAGAATCCGCCTGCCAGCAGCAGCATGCCGGCCGAGACCCGCCCGCGCGCCACCCGCGACGACACGCCGCGCGCCAGCAGCCGCTCAGAGAACCAGGCAATGGCCAGCGTCAACGGCAGGTTGGTGCCGATGATCAGCGCGAACAGCTTGCCGCTGACGGCGTGGTCGAAGCCCAGCCCGCTCTGCAGGTAGGCCGGGATCCAGGTCAGGCACAGCGCCAGGCCCCAGTACGCCGCCAGCCGCAGCGCGAAGCAGCCCAGCACCGTGGGATCGCTCAGCAATACCCGGTACGGCAGGCGCAGCGGCGCGCTGGCGGCCACGCAGGCGTGGGGCGCAGCGTGCCCCGCCGGGCGCTCGTCGAGCGTGCCTTCGCGCCCGAGCGCCAGCCAGGCCACGGCCCACAGCACGCCCAGCGCCGCCAGCACGTAGAAGTTGGCACGCCAGCCCCAATGCATGGCAACCGCCGGGATCAGGAAGCCCGCCAGCACGATGCCGATCCCGGCCCCCTGCGTCAGCACCGCCACGGGCAGGTTGCGCCGGCGGTCCGGAAACCACTTGTAGCAGGCGTGGATCGCCACTGGCGCAGCCGGCCCTTCCATGAAACCCAGCAGGATGCGCGAGACGATCAGCACCGCCAGGCTGGACGACAGCGCCAGCGGGATCTGGCACAGCGACCATGCCAGCGCCATGCAGACCAGCAGCCGCGAGGTCGGCGTGCGGTTGGCAAGAAAGCCGCCCAGCACGCCGGACACCGCGAACAGCCAGAAGAAGCTGCTGCCGACCAGGCCGAACTGCGCCGGCGTCAGCCCCAGTTCATCCATCATCGGCGCGGCCAGCAGGCCCACCACCATCTTGTCCATGGCGTTGACCACCAGGAAGAAGAACAACAGCACTGCGGTCAGCCACGCGCGGCGCGGCTGGTAGGACATGGTCATGCGAGGTCTCCGGGAGGGCACTTATCGATCTCCGGGCGGCACCCGATAGGCTTGGCGCCGCTCAATTCGTAATATTGATTACGTTTTTGAGCCAGTATGTTGGCCTGATACAGTTCACGACATCCGTAAAAACGCGGACATGACGGGGCGGGCCCAGGCCACGCCCCGCGGGGAGAAAGGGTCGTCATGGAAAACAAGCTGACCGGGCTGGAGGGCCACGCCGGCTATGCCGCACCGCGCTATTCGCGCGGCCTGCGCACCACGCTGCTGCTGCTGGAAGCCGGCCGCCGGCTGCTGCGCGAGCGCACGCTGGAACAGGTCTCGATCCACGAGATCTGCGCGCACGCAGGCGTCACGACCGGCGCGTTCTACAGCCGCTTCGAAGGCAAGGAGAGCTATTTCAAGGCGCTGCAGGCCCTGGTGCTGACCACGCTGCGCAAGGCCATGGCAGAGCGCCTTGCGCAACTCGACACACACCCGCCGACGCTGGAAGACGCCGTGTGCATGCTGGCGCGCGACAGCCGCCTCTGGGCTTACCGCAATGCTGGAGTGCTGCGTGCCTCGCTGGTTGCCCGCGTCACGAGGGGCGAGGATCCGATCCGGCAGCTCAACCGGCAGTACATGGACGACCTGGCTTCGCGCCTGGCACGGCTGCACCCGGCGGGCGCCTCGCCGGAACTGGAACTGCGCATCCGCTTTGCGCACCAGGCGCTGGCCGGCACCCTGCTGTACGCGCTGATCAACCGCGACAGCACCTTTGCGCTGTCGGACCGGCGGCTGGATATGGAGATGGCGCGAGCGTTCCTGCTGTACGTGGCATAGCCAGGCGCCGCCAATGCAAAGAGGCCCCGCGGGGCCTCTTTGTTCTTCCAGCAAAGTGTCCTCTACAAACAGAATCGCATAATAGAAGTTTCGAATAACGAGCCAGATTTTGATTAAGTCATTGTTTCTTATATGATTTTTCCCCGCCGGTCGCCTGCTAACGGCCGCTCCTAGCGCCTGCACAACGTAAAAGGCCCGTCAGAAAATTCTGACGGGCGCTAGACAGGAACACTATCGCATAACGAAGCCGCAGCTCCTTAGCGCCGGTGACTCTTATCACCGAGAATCTTGGCCATGAACGAACCAAGAACGCTGTCGCCACTCGTGCTGGGCTCCACGACGACAGCTTCCTCCGCGAGATTGAGTTCGTCCGACACGTCCCTCTCTCGGCCATCGTGCTTCCGAGGGTCGGGCAGATTTCCGAACTCGCCTTCGCCCTTCTGAAGGGGACGAACTCCAAGACCCAGGATGTCCCGCTCAACAGTTCCACGAGCGGCAGACTCTTCCTTGGCCAGTTCTTGCCGCGCCTGAGTCACGGTCGCATCCGTCTTGTATGTTCCGGATGCCCCGCTCGACCTCTCAGAAGCGTCCCGCATCAAGCCTGCCTTCCAGTTTGCAAGCTTGTTACCCGCCGCGTTCGTTGCAGCTTGTACACGTCTCTGCGCCCGCCGGAATAGATTGGACAGTTTGCGGTCAAATCGAAGCGCGCGCCCGAATCGGTCAGTAGTCCGGGCCGTTTCAGCGAGCTCGATGAATGAGCCATCATCACGCTCCCACAACAGATAGGTAGCATCATCCATCGGAATCCGAATACGGATGACGGGATTGTCAGGTCGACGTGGCCGCTGCATTTCCGCGTTGTAAAAGTCAACGAGCTCCTTACTCGTATAGAAGCCCCTCCCATACTGAACCTTTCCATCCCGAATCGTTCGAGTATCCGACTCAAGCAGACGCAAGTACAGCTCGCGCTCCGTCCACTCTTTTGATGCTCCACCCAGTCGCTTCCTTCGATACCAGCCAAAAATGGAGGCTGGATTGGGTTTCACGCCGTCGGCAATCATTTCATTCGTCAAGATTTTGTCAACATCCGCAGTCAAGTTGTACTCGTTGATTGCGTAGACAAGGGTCCTTTCGAAATCAAGCGTCGTCAGTGTCGCTTCCTGCTGAGCCTCATCCTGGCGCTCCTTGTCCGCCCGCTCTCCGGTTCGCTTGTACGCTCCAGGCAAATCAGCCGTCCGTCGCTGAAAAATTCCGTTGACCCCCTCAACCACTCCCTTCAAATCAGCTCGCTTTGGCGGAGCGATAGCTTGGTCGAGCTTCAGCTCGTTCACAACGGCTTCTGTGACAGAAACCGATATACCGGGGCCACGGTCAAAATAAACCTCATCGCAAGTTCCGTAGACAAGACCTCGGAGTCTCTCTGTAATACCGAGTCGCGCCAGGGTCCGAGTTTTCGATGTGAAGCTGCTGAATAGACAGTGCTTGTATGTGTTCCCCGACTCCGACCGTATCGTTACATACCACCCAACCACAGCTCGGCTACGCCGGCAAACGGCAAGAATGACAGTCGGCTTGCCAACACCATCCAGACGCTTCTTTCCAAAAACAAGATAGATGTTGTACTCCATCCCGTCCAGGTCATACGTATCGACCACGCCAAAGCCACCGTCAGTGGCACTTCCCGTTCTCGCGGCGTACTCCTGAGCCCACGCGATATAGCCGACCCGCGCCTCCTTTAACCGTCTCTCTTTGACAATTCGATACCCGTGCTCGAGAAAGAGGCGTTCATCGGGGCGAAGGTGGAATGGGATGTTCCGCAATCGAGGAAGCATATGGTCGCGAAACACCTGAGAGACCTCCTTCCCTTCTGGATAGTGACCCTCCAGAATGACTGCCCACTCTTCACGCATTTCCTGCTGCATGTTTGCGCCGCGGTAAATGGTGTTGGGGTCAAGTACCACGTTTGCGTTGGGTCTACCGAGCTTCACGTCCGTCGTGTCCAGCCGGCTTACATCCGGCGCACCCTGCAGTGGTCGAAGTGGGTAGAGCGCGCCGCGTCCGCCGCCGTACCAGAAATAGCGAGTCAGCACCGTCATCAGGCGTGGAACTGGCACCCCAACGAGAGCAGAGACCTCTTTCAGCCGCTCCGTGCGGAACTCCTCGCAGGACAAGTACCGCTCCAAGCCATCCCCAATCAGCAGTGTGACCCACTCCACACGAAGCGCCAAGTTGGTCTCGTCCGTGTCACTTAATCGCAGCTCCTTATCCATGAACTCGTGTCTCACACAGTCGTCGGTCTTCCCGATGGCGAGATTGACCAACAGGCCGATGTCGTTCCTCTTCCAGCACACCGGAGCTCTACTGCTTCTCGGCGTTACCTTCGGTTCCACCTGCAGGACCCATAAGTCGACTCCATCTTTGCTATGAATCAAATAGCGCCAATACGTAGGCTCTTCGCCAGCCGTGGTCCACTTGAGAAGCGACATTGGCGAAAAAGGTAGATATTCAGAGTGTTCCATTACGTCGCCCCCAGGAATGGCGGCTTATCATCGTAGAAGGGGAGTCGATGGTCGCATCGAAGTCGAGTCAAATCCTGCTCTGCTAGGAATTCCCACGTTATCCCTCGTCCGGAAAAAAATTTGGCTTCGAGTTCATTCCGTATCACAACCTTCTCATGGAGCAACATAGTCGAATAATTCAGGTATTTATAGCTTTCCATTACACCCTCTCCAGGAACAGTGGCTTGTCCTCGCCAAGCGGGAATCGATGGTCGAGTCGAAGCCAACCCATAAGCACTGAAATTCCGAACATTTGATAACATTCCAGCAACGTCCATCGGCGGTTTGCACATTTCAGCCGATGATTTAACGACCCAGACGCGCTGCTGCAACTGACTCGCTCCGCATACTCGCGAGCATCCGCCATCTGATGCGTGATATTCGCTTCCCGAAGAAAACGCTTCAGCACTTTATGGTTCCCGTACTCTGTATCCGCGAAGTCCTGCTCTGTTAGGCACTCCCACGTAATCCCTCGTTCAGCGCACCATTCCGCTTCGCGTAGGTGCCGCCTAACAACCGCCGCATCGTCTAGTTGTTCGTTTGGCTTGATGGATACACAGTGGTAAAGGAGTCGCTGAGTCCATGGGTTCCAGAGCGTTAGCATGAAGTCGAACGTAGCAACACACGTCTTAGGGAACTCACGCCCAGCCCTGTAGTACCTTAGATACTTCTCAGCATCCCAGAAGGGATACTGAGAGCGAGCTTCTAGGACCCAGGTATGAAAATCGAACTTCGCGAGGGCCTTTGCTTCAATCAAAGAGTGCTGGGGAGAACCGGTCCCAGTCTTTATCCGGACCCAGTTCCCTGACAATCCGCGCGTGCCAACCCTTGCCGAATGCCAAGGCTTATACTTCCGCCCGGTTGGAATACCGCAAACGTCCCACTCCGGCAGTTCACGACCCCACTGGAGAGGATGGGTCTGTGGCAGTTCAAGTATCTTCATCCATACCTCCACGGGAAAACAACGCTGTCCCGGACCCCGATGATTTCAAATCGATTCTTTCCGCGTCGCGACTCTTTATCAGCTTTTTGAGTCGCGCCCTGAGGTTCTTGTGCTGTTGGTTTGTCATGCTCTCGAGCATTTCGGCGCAGGGGATGAAGTCACTTGCAATTCCAACGCGATTCGCCTCCCGTATGAGGCCATTCGTTATCCGCGCATGCCAGGACTCCAGGGTCTCCACTTCACCGTCAAGCGCCGCGTGCGTCTGAGGGTATCGCCAACTATTCTTCCCGCAACAGACATTGCCTCCCGGGAATCCCTGAAGCAGAATGTTCTTAGAAATGCGCCCTGTGAACTCCGCTGCTCGCAATACACGTGCTCTTGATTTCACGTGAGCAGCCATCCTTGCATCTCTATCAGCTAAATCACCAGATGGATTCTGGTTTCTGGCATACATATAGCTATCCGGCGGGGGTAAGAATTCTCCGCCGTATTCCTGAAACCAGGTGTAGATGTAAACTCCGGCCCTCTTCTTAAATTGCGTACGGGTCAGTTTGCCTTCGCCAATTCCGGGAATCTCCAGCCGATGCAAGTAGCCAAGTGTCACTTCGTGACGTTGTGCAGGAGTCATCTGGCTACCCCTGCGCCGAATCGCTTCTTTGCATACTTGACGATAGTTCGGTCTCACCCGCTCAGCGCTCGTCGTCCGAGCCAATTCCTCGACAGAGCCAAACAGCGCGTAGCAGACTGCAAGCGCTGTCGATGCGTCGCCGAACGGCTGCAGTCCCTTGAGCGCACGTCGAAATGGCGGCGACGTGCGCGGGTCCGGCAGCATGTCAAGGACGCGTCGGCTAAGCTTTGATGCAAAGACATCCCGGAGGCGTCCATAGTGCAACTGTGATTCACCCCGAGCACCGATGTGCCCAAGCCTGTCCCCCACTGCCTCGGCAAGAAGCTCCCCGTTCAGGTGCTCGACCTCAGTGCTGTTGAGGAACTCAAAGGTGAATACCGAAAGACCATGGTCAGCATTCTTCTCGTTGCGGACGGTCGGTCGCCTGGTGGTCAGTAATCTCTCCCCACAAATACACGCCAGACTTGGCATTGGCAGCCGTGTTGTACGCCGCACGCGAAGCAAGCAGGACTCGCAATACTCGAGGATTGGCTCACAATGCAGGGCGCAGACATTCGATAGGCGTAGAAGATGTTCTCGATGCCATACCGCCGACTCATATTCTTTGAAGTCTTCCTCGATGCAAGCCGCACATAGCCCCAGTGCCCAGGTTATGCCGGCCTGACGGCGGGAAAAGTGGAGTTGGTCAGCTCTTTGCGGACGAGACATGGTCCGCACCTCGACTCTTCCGCGAGCTGCACCATCTCCAACGAGCCTAGACAGCGGAAACAAGGTGTGGAGACGCCTAACCGCGTGGGCGGCGGGAATAACCTCGCCGAGAATCTCAACAATCCCGGGGATGTTGGCAGGGATGCACAGATTGACCTGCCCCGTTGGATAGCCCAACGTGCGGTCCGCAATTTGTTGGACTGCATTTGTCCATGACAGATGGCTCACACGATGCAGGTATGGTCCAAGGGCTTCGTGCATTGCGATTCGCGGAACAGCCAGAAAGAGATTGGATGGCTGGCGAGCATGTGCAATTGCCGCATCTAGCAATGCATTATTTGGGTTCCTCATTCTTCTCCGGCTTCGACATCAGACTTCAAAATCCTTTCAACGGTCGTCTCGCGCAAGATTGCGCTACGCGCCAGTTCCCAAACAGCCTTGCAATCATTTTGGCGCTGTCCTCTGGCCCATTCCAGACGGCGGCGAATGAACTGGTCACGCGCTTCAAAAGGAGCCCTCCCTGTATCTGCGTTCGCAGCGATGTACTCGATTTGGTACTCAGTCATGCTGGCAACTTTCCGCAGGCGATACTTCGACGCTGGCAGTGGCCGACCGTCATCTCCCGCAATTGCCTTCGCTCGCTCGAGAGCAGCCTCGCTTCTGTCGAGCAAGCCTCCTTGAATCGGGCTATTGGCACTTCCATGCCTTCGAACTCGTTGTGGCGAGTGTTCTCCCAGCCAACTCGGGTCACCTCTACGCAGCCTTGACCACAATGCGCAGTTGGATTTCCTCAACGCCGTCCTACACATCGTGGGATTTGCTCGCACGTGCAACTCCCAACGTTCCTTGTCTCTCTCGAGCCGAACGCGACTTCTTTGCTTCCGCGCCAGGTCTATACGCGCGTGATAGACGGAGCAGACTCTTTTTACTGTTGTGACGGAAGTGTGCAGACGGACCGCCACCTCCTTTGCAGTCGCTCCCTGTGCGGCGAGTCGACAAACGCCGTTGACCAAGTCTTCTCCTTTGCTTCCGACTGCCCCAAAGCCAAGGCGTCTGGCTTCGAAGGCCATGGCGCTCGGGTCTGTATGAAGTAGTCTTGCTGCGGCAGCTATGGAAGGTGTGGAGGCCAGAGCGCTTTGGACTGCGTCCACACACGGTCGTCGAACCTGGGGTCGGATGACTTTCGTTGGGCGCGCGCCTTGGTGACATTCGCCTTCTTCGCAGAACCAGTGAACTAGGCACGCGGCAACTGGATGAAGGCTCCTGTCGTTACGCTGGATGGCCCTGGCTGCAGCCAAGACGAAGCGTTCGTCCGTCGCCAGCGTCCGAAGCCGAACGTCAAGAAATCGACCATGGAAATACCGGCAGAAGTCCGCAGAGAACTGCCCCAGCCTCCATCGACCGGAGGCTAAGATATAGCCTGCGCCGAGCAGTTGCTTTCCGAGGTTCTCTTTTCGGAACGGTGAATGCGCACTGGAGGCTTCAACGCAGTTCAGAGTTACGTGGGCGTACTTGAGCTCATCTTGTTCACCCGCCTTCCCAGAGCCGGAGTAACCTTCTACATAACTATCTGGAATGCCCGCTCGACTGCGAAGTCGCTCACCATGCCAGGGGCATACGTGCATAAATGGTGGCACGTGAATCCGATGAATGTATGTCGTGCCGTAGTGGACTGTGTCAACCTCGTCGCACACGGGGCATGACGCACCAGCATATAGCCCCTCCATCAAGGAAACGGGGAGACGAGTTGGCCTCAATGGTCCATTTTCGCCAACCCGCATTCTTCGTAGAAGCGACCAAGCTGCCTCCTCTGACGCACAGCACGCATGGTAGTCATACAGCGAATTCCCATTGATTACGGCCTCAACGGTTGGAAACAGCGGAAGGCGCGCGCATATAGCAATCAGCGCGGACGCCATACCCTCTATCCCCATTCCCGTCCTACCGGCGACCAGTTGCAGAAATTTCCTCTGCGGTAGTCCGGCTAGCTCAGCTCCACGTCTGAGCGCACTCTGCACGGTCTCTCCGGGTAGCAATCCTGTTTCTGCAAATAGTCGCGGCTCGTCCAAGCCGGGGCCGTTACCACGCGGCACGGATTTCATGTCCGAGCATGTTTGAGATGAAGTCGTCATCATCAGTTTCTTGCGTACGGCAGCCGATTGGGTTCGTCTTCACTCGGCAGATGGTCAAACGCGCCAAGCGGCAGGTAATCACCCCAAGCGACCCTGTCTTTAGGCGCGATGATGGAGGTAGATTCCTGGCGTTTCAGTAGCCTCAACAACGGCCGAAATGGCATCATCACGTGGGTCGCGATATTCTTGGCCAGTGCAGTAATATCAGCAGCTGATGCATGTTCAGCGCTTTCACTCCTAATGAGCTCAATAAGGAGTTTTTCCATGACGGTACGCAAGAACGCGATGTTTCCGAGTGTTGCTTCGTGGAGCACCCTCGGCAGGGCAGCCGGCATCGACTTGTGTTCCTTTCGGAGGTCGTGCGCCCAGAAGAACTCGACCATCTGTACCCACCCGGCGCCGTATGGCATGTTGTCAAACCAGTAAGCTCTGGTGACTCCAAGGCGCATCCCTATTTCTCCCATCTGGGCAAGCCGCGCCGCGATGGAGAAGGTGCACGACAGGACCACGGGGATACCGGTGTAGTCCATAAATTCTGCAAGATATGTGAACAAGCTCTCTGAGGCATCGCTTACATTGGACGAGTTGACACCGTCCACAAAGAGAAGCGCCGGCGAAACCAGTAGGGCAATCGACTTTGTCGACGGAGCGAGATGACTCCTCTTGAAGTTGCGACGCGTTGCATCCTTTAACAATTCCGTTCCGAGTGCGGAATCGATTAGGGAGCGCATTTCGTAGTGAAATCCTTCGGGCGTGCCACATGAAGGCCACCGCGTGTACAAAGCGGGAATTTGATTCAAGCCGACCGGCACTGCGACGGTCCCCCGAAGTGGCTCTGCACTCGTGCCGATGATTTGAGCCGCCTTGGCCATGAGTGTGCTGCGCCCGTTTCCCGATGCACCCGCCAGCATCATCCCTTCGACCTTCTGGTAATGTCGCATCGGGCTCGCAGGCAGTGGACCTGACTTCTTGCTTTTAAGCATGCCTGCTTGCAGCAGCAGCGAATTGGCAAAGACGCCATCATTAATGTTTCGATAGCTCAGTGCCTTCCGCCCTTTCTTGATGACCTCTTGCACGACGCGACACGCCATCTCGGTGGGCGCGTAAGCTCCATTGAAATCGGTGAGAGCGGCGAACCTCGTTTCGCGCGATGCAGAGCGGATTTCAGGGTCCCTCAGTAGAGACGTGTTCTGCAACCGCGAAGAAACTTCGTCATCGGACGGTACCGATGAAAAGACATCCAGCGCTGGGTTGTAGCCAGCACCTTCTAAAGTGATTTCTGACATCGCTAGAGGGAAGTGTGCTACGGACGCACCTGCTTAGAGCACCCGGGAAGCACGCGCTACTCCATGAAAGGACGAGATACGTCCTCGCACGAAGTGCGATACATTGATTACATTCCTTGTTTGCCTTGAGGGCAGGTCTACGTGGTCAGCAAAACCACGGGCCGTGACAACTCAAAAGATTAGCGGTCGTGCCGTAGAGGTATCGGGTGCTGTTGGGCAGCTAAGCTGCCCAACAGCACCCGATACCTCTAGCAACGCACAAAAAAAATTGAAGCGCTCGACAGCATTGAACCGGCGAGACGAAATGGGGGCCGCCGCGTGCAGGCGCGGTGAGATAGAGGCAGTCACACAACTCTCCTTGAATCAGTGCCCACCCATAGGGGCGAGCGAAAACACTTGACCGAAAGAGGCGCGTGTGGCAGGATACGCGCGCGTGGCTGAAACACGCGGTCCCTGTAACACGGGGCCACCCCAAGGGCAAGCACCGTTTATCGGTCCTTGCCCTTGTTCTTTGGTGCGTACGTACTGAGCCACCAAATCTTCCGGGCAAGAGCCAACACTGATTGTTGACCGACGCACGAAATGTGCAGTGCTATCAGTCAGGGTCAGCATCGTAAACGTCTAACAAACGAAATTCAAGCGCCTTTCTCCGTTTCTGAATTTACCCATTTTTACGTAATACTAAATCTATCACTGCCAAGCTTTTAAAAAGCACAAATAGTGATATGCCAATGCGTATAGCGATAATTGTCGCAATATGCAACTGGTGACACTTGGCGAATCAACCAGAATCCTTACCAGATAAGGAATTGGGACAGATTCTAAAGAGACATAACGGAATCGGCCTACTGCTATAACTTCCTTCACTGCGAGCTTAACTCTGAGAACACCCGGACCCTCATAAGACGGATTCTTGCATCCCTTCTGGCGCCCGCCGCCCACTTTAGGCAAGCGGTGTTCGTCACCACACATCGCCTTTGAGAGGTACACTAATACCTCTTCGCCAGGACGCTGCTTGGCGCACATCTGTCACCGTGAAGTGCTGCTACGGGCAAGCCCGTCAGGGAACGCAACTGTGAGCTACGTGGAAACGCCATGGACACGCCTGGCTTCGCGCGCCATGCGAAGCCTTCTCGTGCGCAAAGGTGCAACGTACGAAACGGCAGCCGATTGCCTTCGAGAACTCGGCGTGGAGGCATCGACGAGAAGCGTTGAAGGCAAGGCGACGAGAGGAACATACTCGTTTGCGTTCTTCCTGCAGGTACTGGAAGCATTGCGCGTCGACCGCCCCAAGCAATGGGACGAAATTCTTAACGCGTACGCTGGTGCAGAGGAACAAGCTGCGCATATCGTTCTCCACGAGCTTCGGAGGCAGCGTCTGACGTCCAACAAAGCCGCGAAGCATCTCGCCCGCGTTGGCGCCCCCGTTGCTCCTGACGCATTTGTCGCCCAAGTCGAATCCGGAACTTTCCAGTTCTCCCTTGTCCTGCAACTTAGCAGCGCGGTACCGATTGATGGGCTTGAGCGCTACGTTGACCATAGCGATGTCCTTGCCGCCGCCGCTGATGCTAAGCGAGAGCAAGTCACCGCGCTGAGATAGCGTACACTCGGCGCCAACCGCCTTTGCCTAGCTCGCTTTGGCGTGGAAATTTCCACACCATCAATCTAGCTCGTCGCTGCGAGAATGCAAGGAAAAGATTGGTCGTACGTACGCCGCCGCCACTCGGCACACTCGGATTGCGGCCGCGTAAGCCCGGGACATTACCTTGGGTTGACGCATCGACCGGCAAGCCCCGCCTTGATACGAGGCGCCACCGGCTACGTTGCTGCCATTTCGCCATAGTTGCTGCTTGTAGATGAGCGAGCATCTTGCCATTCAAAGCCGGCGGACTAGACTCTCATAGCGATGCCTAGCTCGGTTTTGTGCGCCCGCTTCGAAGCTGGCGCCGCATTAGGGGCTATTTGGTGGGGAGAGTCGACGCGGCCCGCCCGCGCTGATTTGTGCCTCTACGAGAGAGATACCATGAGCAACGAGTCCAAAGTGCCGGCACTGGTTCTCGACAACCCCACGCCAACTCTATTCGTTGACTACGACGGAACACTTCACCGTGGTCGTGCACTGCTCGATGGAAGCGGCCAGCTATCTCTCGATACAGGGAACCCACTGTTTGAATTTGCCTCACTGTTGGAGAGCCAGCTCAATCCCTACCCTCGTGTCGAAATCGTCCTCACCACATCTTGGCTCGACACACTGCCTTTCGAACAAGTAGTTTCGTTCCTGACGCCGCCCCTCGCGAAGCGGGTAGTAGGCACAACCCAGGGTATCAAGCCACGCTTCGGATATTTGCAGAATGGCTCCGCGCGGACCTACATCATTCGCTCATATGTTTTCGCGCATCGCTTCGGCGAGTCCCACTACGTTAGCGCAACCTTTGGCTCAGCATTGGCTCATCGCCCCGCAACAACCGGCAGTATTTTGCCGTTTGTCTGGCCTAGCGGGTGTTAAGAGGAGCAATGTTGCCGGTTGTTGTAGGCCGCCTGCGGGGGCATCGGGAGAAACATGTGAAGACGAGCAATGCGCAAAGGCATCGGACTCCAGCCGAGATTGAAGCGGAACTGGGGGAGCGATTGAAGACGCTTCGGCTACACCGGAACCTGGACCAGGCCACGCTTTCTGCGAGGGCGGGCATCAGCGTTCGCACTTTGCGCAATCTCGAGAGTGGCAGCGGTTCCTCGCTGCGTACTCTCATCCAAGTTGTTCGCATCCTTGGGCGCGAACAGTGGTTGGAGATGATTGCTCCAGTCCCGACTATCAATCCTCTCATGCTGACTCGAACTGCGTCCCCCCGTCAGCGTGCTAGCAAGCCAAGGCTCAGGAGGCCGCACTGAACCCGAGGACCTGGGCGCCATAGCCAGGATGGCGAGTTAGCGCTCCCTTTTGGAATGTCTCCGCGCCTCGGACTCTTCTCACCCGGACTGCTTACCTGCATCGTCTATTGCGAATTGGAACCTCGGACCTGGACGCGCTGCAGACTTGAGACGATTTGGTCGTGCATCTCGATGACTGCTGGAAAGTGTCGGGAATGCTTCGCCGCACTCGCAGCATCCCGGGTACGGCTCTTCTTGTTGTCCCTCAATGCTCATTAGAGCATCGTGCCTTCGACATCTCAGTTAACGCGGTCACGCATTACCCTCCCCTCTCGCTGTCCGCTGCTCGGCCCCGGCAACCAGGCGATATTTGGACTGCAAGCCCCCCCCCTCTAACGTGGGGTGCCCGCGCCCGTCATTCGGCAGCTCACGGGTAGCTCAGCGTGGACAGTCGCCTTTCACGTCGTCATTCGTTGTGCCCTCAGTAGCAAAGCCATACAGTGGACTTACCTTGCACGGGGGCGTTACAGTCCCACATCCCCGACGTGAACTCCAGGAGTAGATGTGTTTCTTGAGGGTGACCAGCGTGATTTCTTCAAGCCCTTGGCACTCAGTCAACGAGAGCTCTTTGTGGCATGTCTACGCTCCTTATATGAGCGCCTACAAGGCCCGATGGCGGACCATAATCACAAGCTCACAAAGGCCGACCTCATCGACATCCTTGTGCCTATCGTGCAGGCGACGCCGGTACGAGCCAGGGGCGATGCAGATGAAGTCCTTCCGGACCTCGGCATGGGCGACGATGTGCAAATCGCCAACAACATCCGCTCAGCGCTGCTGAAGACCGGCTGGCTGGAAACCTTCTCCGATAGAGTCGGCCTGGTGATTGCGTACCGATTCACGCGTCCCGGAAAGCTCTTCGCCGAAGCTCTTTGGCATGTTGACCGTCCCGCCTCCCGCTCCCGTCTGCGCAACATGCGTAGCTGCCGCAACGCTCTGGAAGCGGCGTTGAGTAATGCGGATGCTAATGACTTGCTCGATTCCTACCATCACGCCGAGCGCGTCTTGAGCGACCTATCTGAGGGTGTCGATTATTTCCAGGACCTGTTGCGCCGCCTGATGTCGGAAATCGCGGGCACACCATGGTCAGAGTTCGCCACGTTCCTGGACCGCTTCGACAAGGAATTCAAAAAGCAGTTGACTGCTGACAACGCACAGCGTCATCGAACGAGCATCCGGGACACGCTCACCAAACTGCGCGCCCTGCCGGATGAGATGTGTTTAGCCATCGAAGACCAGCTGAACGACATAGCTCCGTGGGCGCAGCAGGAAGCGGTTCACTCCCTAACCACCTTCGACTGGCTACTGGACCGTATCGAAGACATGATTGATGCTGCGTGCACCATTAAGCAGCCCGAACTATTAAGTGCGATGTCTGGCTACACGAGCCGCGCCGCTAGCATCATTCAGCAAGCGATGCTTATGAAAGGCTCGACGCGGCAGAACGCCTATATCAAGCTCATACACAATATCGCCACTTTGGCAGGCGAGGCGCAGGATGACTATATCAATCGTATCGGTCGCCATGTTGGCAACGTTGAGGTAAGGCTTCTCGACCCTGCGTCGTTCAAACTACGTGCAACTCCGGTTCGTCGAAAGGTCAAGTCTATTACCCGAGCGCCCTATATCTCCCGGGAGGCTCGCAAGGAGGCTGCGCTACGTCGTGCTGAAGCAGAGGCGTTTGCCATATCAAACCGGGACGTTATTGCGTATCTGACCACAGAACTCAAGTTGCGCAATCGTCCTATCTTGCTGTCATCGTTGCCGCTCAAAGATGCGCTAGACGTTTTGCGCATGATGCAGGCGGTCGAAGCAACTCGGGCCCTTCGTGACAAGGCAATCGTCGCAACCAAGCTCCCCCAACGCATCCAAAACGAATACTTCAGCGGCAACGAGTATCTAATCCAATTCGCTCATGTCAATCCTTGAATCAGCGTCCGCCGCTATCGAAGGTACCGGCATCACATCCGAACGCTTTGCTGAACTGATTTTGCGCTATCTCGCTTCTGGCATCGTCGTACGAGACGAATCAGAAACAGAGCTCCGTCTGTACGACGACACGCTGCGCGTTCAGCAAGCCATAGTGGACTACTTCGAAGTTGCTCGAATGAAGTTTCTGCATGACCGCGAAAATCAGTACTTCCGCCTATACCTACCCGGCGCGCAGATACCCGGTCAAGACATTGATGAGACGCCGGGAATTCCAACCTTGCGGGCGAGATTGTCTACGCAGGCCGTTGTTGGAGCTCTGGCATTACGGTTCCTGTACCAGAAGAGCTTAGAGGACGGAAAACTATCTGACGCCGGCGAAGCAATGACTTCTCTCGAGGAAATCTTGCTTACCATGGTGACGCAGTTTAGGAGACCAGAGCTCACTACGGATACGGACCGCCGTCTACTACTAGCGGAGCTGCGCCGACATCGGCTCGTCCACTTCAAGGGCAACGCACCGTTTGAACAGGACGATGCCCTGGTTGCCATTCGCCCCACCATACTCGGAATCCTTAGCGAAGCGACGTTACAGGATGCACTCGAGCTAGAGCCGCTGGAAGTCGCTGAACTTTCTGCAGCCATCATTACCGAGCCGATTGACGGCGGAGAACTCCAGTGAAGCTTGAAAAACTTATTGCAGTAAATTGGGGGGCCCTACCGCCTTGCGAGTGTGACATGGGCAATATGACCATGTTCACCGGTGAGAACGGCGCAGGCAAGTCAACACTGATTGACGCCATGCAGGCCATGATGACCGGCTTGAACCACAACATCTACAATTTTAACTCCGCTCAGGGCGAGCAATCCCAACAGGCACGTAATGGGAAAAGCAAGCGCACGCTTCCCTCGTACATTGTTGGAGCGGAAGATAATCTGTTTGCCCGACCAGATGGGGCTCATGGCTACGTGGCCGGTGTATTTCAGCCTAGCGAAGGGGAAGCAGGCGAGCCATTCACCGCAGTGCTCGGCGCCATCGCCGATGTGGAGACAAACGGCAAGACACGCACAGCTGTGCTTGTAAAGCTCGTTCTTCTTATCGTCGATAAAGCAAGGCTTCAGTTCGAAGATTTCGCTGAGATGGAGAATGGCGAACTGTCTGTGCGTGAGGTAGACACCATCGAGGAGCACTTGAAGAGAAAGTATGCGCACGTACAGAATTGGCGCGACAGCCGCAAGGAATACCTCTGTCAACTGTACGGACGCTTTCGAGGCTTGAGGTCGGTGAGCCACGCCGAGGCCGAGAAGGCTGCCAAGGCGTGGGTCAAGGCCATTGCTGTCAAGGAAATCGGCAGTGTAGGTGACCTCATCAAGAACGAAATCCTGGAGTTCAACCAGGCCGAACATGCGCAGACCATCAGCCAGTTAAGCTCGATGATGTCCGCCATTGCGGACTTGACCGAGGATAGCGTTCGACTTACAAACAATATCAAAAGACTAGAAGTTCTTGAGCTTGAGGCGGCGAAAAGTACTGAAGCCTTTCAGGAGGCCGCAGCTTTTCGCGCCGCTTCTGCGGCAAAGGTCAAGCAACTCGACGAAGAGGAAATCGCAGCGCTCGAGCTGCAGAATGGGAAAGACAACAAAGTTATTGAAGATTCCCAGGCGCAGCTGTTCAAGTTGGACACCAGCAAGCGCAATGTCGAGACGAGCCTCATTGACGTCAAGGTGACGCTCAAGAGTTCGTCTGCCCATTCGGCAATGGAGCAGGCAGACATAAGTATTGACCGAGCGAGGAAGGTTGCCGAAAGCGCCTTGGCAGCCCTCTCAGCCAGCATGGTACAGCTCAGGAATCTCGAGCAGGCTTCAAGGGCCATCGCAGAGATGGCAGTGACAAAAAAGCACTTGTCGCTGTATGCGGCGTCACAAGATGTCATTCGCGCCCAACTTGGAGAGAAGATTCTCGAGCGGGACCGAATCCATGAACTCATCGGTTTGATGTCGCAGGAAAGCGGCCTCAAAGCGGAGTACGCGGAGGAACTTGCATTGCTCCTGGATGGCGTAGAAGAACGCTTTGCATCGAGCTATGACGCCATCGCTGCGCCCCAGAACAGCTTCGTGGACGCGCTTCGAAAGGAGAAATACTCCGTTGACCGAGCCTTGGAAGAGGCGAGGAAGAAGGAAATTTCAGCTGCTCTTGAGAAGCAGAAGCTCGCAAAAGGCGAGTTCAACTACGGTCCAGCAGTTGAGCGAGCATTGGCTGCCATCAAGAGTGAGTTTGCTGCTGCGAACCCAATTGTCCTGGCGGAGCTCATCGACGTTGTACCCGGTACCAAGTGGCAAGACGCGATTGAGCGCTACATGGGACAAGCCCGTTTCAACCTCGTTGTAGACGAGAGTTACGAGGAGCGAGTCACGTCCTATTTGCGCCGGAACCAATTTAGCCAGGTACGTGTAGTGCAAGGAACGCTCTGTCTGAAGAATGCTGCGCTTCGTAAGATTCCGGAAAACAGCATCTATCACGAACTACGTACGGCGCATCCGATTGCCAACGCTTACCTTATTGAACAGTTTTCCGGCGTTGTCAAAGTGGATAGCGTGGAAGCGCTTCGTGTCACTCCTCGGGGTGTGACTATTGACGGCGTCGGCTCCGGCAGCCGCACCATGCACGCTGCTGGCGAAGTGCAGCTCGCCTTCGGACATGCGGCTCGGCAACGCGCCTTGCGTAAGGCCATTGACAGGCATGCGGAGGCAGAACAGGAAGTCGGCAGCCTGGAAGCTCAAGAGAAGGACTTGCGCGGTGCAGTGACAATTACGTCCGGCCTGGCCAAGCCATCGTTCGAATCAACCATGAGCTTGTGGGAGGCGGCGTCCGAATACCAGAGAGTGATTGCTTCGAAAGCACTGCTCGATGTCGCGGACATCAAAATCATTCTCAGCCAGCAGGAAACGCTAGAAGGGGAGCTGAGGCAGCTCGACATTGAAATAACAGCTCAAAACAACGCCCAGGCCAAAGCGCAGCAGCGCATTGTCACGACAGGCTCTCAAATTAATCGACTGCGCGAGGGTCTTTCGGCTCGTGATATTGCAATCGCCGACGCCCGAACCGCGATGAGAGGGCTATGCCACGTTGACAATACTCTACTTTACTCGAAGCTGGAACAGAAGACCGATGAGGCCACAAGTCTATATACGCTTGGCGAGCTCAATAACCGCGCAGTAGCCTGCCGGGAAAACGCTAGGGGTTCGTTGCTTCATCTGACGGACCTGGTACGTGAATACAATGGCAATGCCAAGGAGGCAGAAAGAATCAAGGCGCCCCTTGTACTCACATATCAGGATGCGGACCCGGGCCAGCTCTACGATGTGGCATGCCAGGTTCGCCAGCAGACTTCAGCACAGCTCAAGGACCAGAAGAACATCGGACTGGCACAAAACACAGCGAAGCTGCAGAAGGCACAAGAGTCTTTTTCGGAAGTCTTCACCGGTCACTTCTGCATGTCGATTCGCAACAGTATCGACACTGGCCTGAGGAGCCTGAAGGAACTGAACAAGGAGTTGGAGCGGCTCGTGTTTGGCACAGACGTCTTCTGCATAACCTTCGATGAATGGGTACCGGAGTTTAAGGACTACTATGACCTATTCACAGAAGTGCAGTCTGTTGGAGATGGGCTTCAAGGCGGCCAGCAATCAATTTTTGGTGACAATGCGCTCAGCGAAAAGGGTACCGCCGTTCTACACAGGCTGAGGTCACTTCTTACCTCCAAGAATGAACGAAATGAGAATGTTGCCAAGGAGGAACTCCTTCGTATCGCCGACTATCGGAACTACAAGGTCTTCGACATTCTGAAACGAAGTACACAAAGCAACTCCTCCATCGAGCTGTCAAAATGGGGGGTAGGTTCCGGCGGACAGTTGGAAACGCCGGCGTACATCATTCGCGCGGCTGCGGTTACTCACAGGCTGAAGCATTTCGAAAAGGGCATGAATCTCAAGCTTCTAGTCAGCGACGAGTCATTCAAGAACATGGATGAAACGCGAGCTCTGGATGTCATGCATTTTCTTCGCGACAAGTTGGGCTTGCAGTTCATTTGTGCCATGCCAACAAAGCATGCGGGGGCGCTCAAGCCGGTGTTCAACAAAGAGTACGCCTTTACTCGAACCATTGCCCTCAACAACGGAGAGGTCAACTTTATGTCTGAGTTCGACGAACGTGACTTGAATTCCGATAGGCTGCGAGAGCTTTGGGACCGCCGTCGCGCAGAAGCTAGGCAACAAGCGGCTTCCTTGTTCGACCTGGATAACCCACCTGAGGTGCACGCAACCGATGACCCTCCGGCCAATGATGCTTCTGAGCACGTGAGGGCGGTGTGAATCGACCTCTCTGGCTGCAAAGCGCGGAGATTCAAGCGCTTCTCAATCGACTTCTTGACCGCGTTGACCGGGCGCAGAAGCAAGGGACGGACGTTCGAAGCATCAAGCTCGACGCCAAGATATTTCCGCCCCTCCACAGGGCCCACACCGAATCTGACAAGGCACGTCTGTGGGGCTACGTGAAGGAGATGCAAGCGTGGGGCTTTTTCGTAATTAAGACCGACAAAGGCTCGTCGTCCGATGCGCCGTACAACCTCAACCCTCGCGTCAAGCTCACGGACGTTGCGTCATTGCGCGAGGCAGCAGGCAGGTTGCAGCGCATACTCTCACCACAAGAACTCTGGCGATGCGCGGTATCCAGTCATCTGGAAGCCCCCGAGCAGGTAAAAGCTGATATTGGTCGCATGCGTCCCATTGAAATCTCAGGGTACAGTGCTGACGAGGTGGTCAAGCGTCTCAACATACTGCGAGGCTTGAAAGATGATGCTCGACTGCTACGAGAAATATCTGCCCATGTGTTCTGGGGGCTCTCAAAGGTGTTGGACAGCCGCCAGCAATTGGTCGCGCGCGTCCTCGAGACAGAACAGTGCCCATTTCCGCAGGCTCCTATTCAGCTGAATGTGTTTCTTCCCTCTGCGGCATTTCGTGGCGTCCTCTTCATTGAGAATAAGACGACTTTTGAGAAGGCAACTTGGAATTCTGAAGCGCAATTCGCCGGTCTGGCTCTAGTTGATGCCAGTGGCTTCAAATCGAGCGCAGAGCGGATTCGACAACCCCGCGGGGCATCAGTCTACATTGCATCTCATGGCATCCAAGATGCTGATACGACGGCTTACTTCCTTCAATGGCTGCAGGGCGAGCGTGAGCTTCCTAGCTGGTTCTGGGGCGACCTAGATGTTGCCGGCATGGAAATCCTTGCCAGCATGCGCAAGCAGTTTCCTGATATGCGAGCCTGGGAGCCAGGCTATAGCATGATGCTGAACGTAATTGACGAGGGCCACCTTCCAGACTCCGCTGGCAAGGAGCAACTTCGGGCGGCGATGAATACTGGCTGTGCCTTTGCAGATACTGTGCTGATTCCTGCAATGCGGGAGACGGGCCGATATGTAGACCAAGAGCGATTCTGACAGATGCGCCGAGGACCAGTAGATGGCCGACGTATCTTGCAGAGAATCCGTCCTAGCGCAATTGCCGATTTTCCACCCCAGGTTGCCGGATGCGCTGCCGCTCCGCTCGTCAGCGGCTTGCTCACACCGACTCCGGCGGCACACTCCGCGTCGCCCTGCACCATTCCGCACCAAAACCCCACAAACCTTGCCACCTGTCTGTATGGCCGCGCCTGGTGATACGCGAGCGCGGCAAGCGCTGGGCCAGCAAACGGGCGAGGAGTTGGCAGCGTAGCTCACCGAGGGGCGGGTCCCCCCCGCGGGTAGGCCTCAATCAATCTTCGCTGATTTCACTTCCATCAGTAGTTCGTTTGCCCGGGACTCGGCAAGAGCGCGCATAGCTCTCTCTCGTTGAAGCTCGGTCTCCAATCCTGCAATCCGCTCAGCCCATGGCGCCAACTGCTCAAGCTCATATCTCGCGGCAACGACTACTTCTTGCAGCTTAGCAACCGCCTGTCGAAAGGTTACTTCGCATTGACGCAAGTCTTTGAGGAGCGATTCTGCGTTGCGCAGCTCGTCCCGAATGATGTGTAAGTTGCACTCAGTCGCTTGTAGCGAAGTTTTCCCAATCGTCAGTCGTTCAGCAACACTTCCTAATTCGGTGCACGCCGCATTCAGACTATTCTTCAATTCAGCAACCGCAGATTCCGCTGCGCTCAGATTGCCCTGTATAGGCGCTACGACGAGTTTCGCGGCTGGTTCGCTCGACTCGATGACCCTCTTGTCTGCCCAATATTGCCGCAAATGGCGGCCAATAGTCTCCATTGCGCCCGTGTCACCGAGGGCTCGCCTAACGTTCCTCACCGTTGGCGAGAGGCCGAGGGCGACAAGCATGTCGGCTCTTGCTTTCACGTCTTCATATGTAATACCTGGCCTACCCACCTTATTCTCCGTTTCCACAACGTCATGATATGGCGTCGCGGCGCTCACGTCAGCAATTCGACTCAGAAGTTCCTGCGGCTTTCAATACCCCAACTTGATGGCTCAATACGAGACGTAAGTTTTCACGATGGCTTCTTGAGTCGTGGCTTGCTAGCACGCTGACGGGGCGAGGCCATTCGAGTCAGCATGAGCGGATTGATGGTTGGGACCGGGGCAATTGTCTCGAACCACGGTTCACGCCCGAGGGCGCGAGCAACCTGGATGAGAGTGCGCAGCGACGAACCGCTGCCGCTCTCGAGATTCCGTAAAGTACGAACGCTGATGCCCGCCCTGGCAGCAAGCGTGACTTGGTCTAGGGTTTTGTGTATCCGGAGCGTCTTCAACCACCCCCCTAACTCCACTTCAATCTCGGCCGAGGTCCGATGTCTCTGCACATTGCTCGTCGTCTTCACATGTCCGCCCGTTGGCCCCGCAACCAGTTGCGACGCTCTTCCGCAAACGCATTAAGTATTCAGGGTGTCCGGTCATTGAAGAAGACCCCACGCCGATGGACTGTGCTTACGCGTCCGACTGGCAGAACTTTTTGACGGGCCGGAGATAGCGCGAGAGAGCGCTCTCTGCGGTTCCGCGGCGGAGCTTTCGACCGCCGGAGGGCATGGCATGCTCGACTAAGCCGCTACGCCGCTCTAGGTATTCGCAACCTCTGCCTATCGAAGCCTCCGAGGGAAACTTGCACTGAAGTCGTAGCGCTATCTCTCAGCTTCGCTTTAGTTCGGGCTCTTTACGACAGATTCCATTTCGACGAGGTGTACCGGGTCAAGCTCTCCCATCCATTCGAAGATTAGGGCGATGACGTTTCGGCTCTCTCCATGAAGGTTCTCGGATGCATCCGAGTCAATCTCAATGTAGTCGCTGTGCGAGTACTTGTTGATGAACCTGTAGATGCGCTCTTTGGTTTCTACAGTTGTCGTCTTGCAACCTTCAATCGCCGCGGCCATCAAGCTCGCAATGTCGCCGCGCTGACGTGGGAACTTGAATGATAGGAATGCTTCTAGGAGCTTCCGGGCGAGATTCGCTGAGAGGAACGAGTCTTCAATCGACAAGGACTCATGTTCTCGGAGCTGGTGCAGCCGGGAAAAGATGTAGTGATATTCGGAATGGTATCTGACCAGCGTTTCATTCGCGTTCGTGAGCTGCGAGCATCGCGGTAGGGCGTTGTCCGTCTCAAGCACATAGAAGAATGCGGCTGGGGCCTTGCCCTTTTGCGCCCGATTGCTGTTGGCCTTGGCGTACCAGTCGCGGACCAGTTTGTAGAAGTTGAAATTGTGGGTTAGGACGAAGAGCTGCTTTGCCTTCTCACAGTTTGCACGCAGGTATGAGTAGGCATGGAAAAGGTAATTCGAGTCGAAGCTTGAGATGGGGTCGTCGACGACGATGATTGAGTCCTCGACGCGGTTGTCATTCTCAGTCAACTTCGTGATGAAGTAGACGAAGGCGATGGCTGTCTTCTCGCCTTCGCTCAGGTTACCGTCGTGCTTAGACCCGTTGTGACGAACGATTTCGTATCCGCCGTTCTCGGGCTTGAAATGCAGTGAAATTTCGGAGCGACCGAGGAAGCGGTGGAGAGCCGCATTGAACTGCTCGGCGCCAATGCCAGCACTCGACAGAGATTGCTCGAGCTGCCTGACCTGCTGCTCCAGCTTTCGGCGGACGCTCGCAGACTCTCCTCGCTTCTTGTTCTCGGCGTCCCGCTCATTGCACCTGTCAACATAGCCGAAGTCTCTCGCCTCAACGGCCGCATAGTGCAATTCGAGGCGCTCCTTGCTCTTCTTGGTTTCTGCTTGGAAGTTCGCCGTCTTTTTGTTATGCGCGGCGACCTGCGCGGCGACGGCATTCATGCCTACCTGGACGGATTCAATCAGCTCGTGAGGTAAAGGGGAAACCTGGAGGTTGGTATTGAACTGGTTGGAAATCTTCCCGCGCAGGGTGTCGTGCCACTGACCGATGCAATTGTTAAGTTTCTGCACTGCAGTCCGCAAGCCAGTGGCCGCGTCCTGGTAGGGGCCGCGAAACTCGTCATAGAAGTCGGATTCCGACGGCAATGCGGAAACGTCGACATACTTTCCCTGCAACCAAGAGTCTGCTGAGCTGAGGCGTTCCTGGAACTTCTTGTACTCCTCGTTGAAGTGCGCCTGCAGCTCTTGCAATCTTGACGGGTGGAGAGCGCCGCCGCAGAACTCACAGGCTTCGCTGGAAAGCTCCTGGTGCAGTTCAATGCCGCTCGCAACCCACGTCTGCAACCCAGAGTGCTGGGTGAGGCGAGGGATGGCGGCATTGACTGCACTTGCCCCAAGGAGGTCTGTCAGTCGTTCATGTGCCTTGGTAAAGCCTTCGAACTGCAGCTGATTGAACGATACCCCTATGTTTGGACGATGTTCGGGCCTTGCCGCTTGAGTTTGAGCTGCCAGGTCCTTTGTCGAGAGGATTGAAGCAACGTCTTTCACTGCAGAGGCATGACTGCCCAGGAAATCCTCAAGCTTTGTCTTGTTGTAGTTGAAGTAACGGTTGTCGCTTACATCGATGACCTGAAGGCTCGTCTTAGTCCGCTTCGCGCTGTCGGTGAGGAACTTGGAGATGGCGGCGTCGAGCTCACCGGCCTTCTTGACGTGTTGTTGTTCTTGAGTGGTGACCTGTTCAAGCTCCTTGCGCAGGGCGTCCAGAGCCTTCTTTTCTTCAATCTTCTCCTTTGCTACCAGGAGAATTCCCTTCACTGACTTGTCCCAATCAATGTTCTTCTTGATGAAGCCTTGATTGAAGGTGTGAATATTGAGAGTGCAGTTGGAGACCGTTGCTCCAGTAATCGGGCCGCCTTCCGCCAAGTCAATTTGAATCTCAGCGTTGGGAAACCTTGTTTGCGACAATGGAGTTCGAAGCTGCAGTGTTTCGAACACCGTCGAGAGCGTGGACTTGCCGCTGCCGTTCCATCCGTAGATGAGATTGAGCTTTCCAAACGGCTGCGTTTTCGTGCCATCGAAATTTCGAAAGATGCCGTAGTTTGTGAGCCGTCGAATCGATGTGATTGTGGACATGGAAAAGGCAGGCTGCTTGCATCGTGACAGGAGCAGCCATTATGCCCACGAAAAGATGCGGTGCTCACCCCACTGCTGGCGGGGCGGCACCGCCAATGCGCGTCAATGCAATCCCTTGCAGTCTCATGTCCGTCCTGGACCGATGCGAATCCCTTGTTCCCCCGCTGAAATGTGGGGCGGATGACCGTACACCCGCAGTTTCGAAGGGGCTTAGCACGGGCGGCCAGAGGGAAATGGGGAAATTTGTGCGACTCATACCACTCGGAGCCTGGTGGCTTCACCCCATCGGGTGATGCGTGACCTTGCTCATGTTTCACGAATGCCATATCCCAGCTACAGCTCCTCAGCCGACCGCTGCAGCTCCGCAGCCGTCCGCATGCAGCGCAGTGCGAGCCAGGTCGGCATTCCGGGCAAGGGAGGAGCACTGACCCTTGCCGACAGGCATTGTGCTGCTCGCCAGCGGGTTCGTAGGAGGTCCATTACTAGCGCTCCTCAGGCGCTTTCCATGAGCGAAATCGCTCAAGTGCATCTGCACTGCCAATGAGCTCTCGAGCGCGCCTTAGTCGCTCGAGCATCTGGTTTTTCTTCTCTTCGCTCAAGTCTGGCAATCTCTGTTCGGCATCGAGGAAGAACTCTGCCAATCGCCTCGACTCGGCCCAGCTTTCAATGATTTGGAGGAGCTCATCCTTACTGTCCTTCAACGCCTTCGCCGCTCGCTTTTCCTCTTCTTCTCGGCGCCATTGCTCACGTTGAGCCTCCCAGCGCTGATGTTCAAGCTCAGCTAGCCGCTCGCCCTCTGCAGCTAACCTAGCGACCTCGGGAGACGACTGCCTCAGCTCCTTCACGATGACTGGAATGAGAGCAGTAATGTCACGGCCCGGCTTCTCCCGCCACTGCCTACTCCACTCCGCACGCCAGTACGGAGAGTAGGCCTGCAAGCAAAGGCGGCCGGTTGGCAAATCTTGTTTGCTGGTCCACCCATGGTCAGAAGCGTAACGTGGCCGCTCGGGAGGAACGTACTCACTGAGTCGCACGTATTCACCGTTGACGTACCTCACTTCTACCTCTTCTGACATCTCAAAAATCGTGAGGCCGATGGCGACTGTACCGACGTAGACAACCGTGCAGCGGCCAGGTGACCATCTGTCACGGTAGCTATTATCCTTCCGAGGTACTTCGCGCTCATCGAAATTACTTCGCGTGAGATGCTCGCCATGGGGGGCGAGGACAACACGATAGCCATCCTCTTCCAAGGCCAGGAACAACTCATTTGCAAATGAAAGAGCCTTATCAAGGCCTGTCTTGGTGGCAACTATGTCAACAAGCAGCCTCTTTCTTGGCTTGAGGTATCCAACGCCGTAGGCTACCCGGCCTTCTTCGAAAAGTGCCTTGGCCCCTGTAATTATGGCGTGCTCGGTGTTTGTCCGTTTGATGCGCGTGGGTCGCCGGGTAGGCTTCTCCGAAGGTGGTTTGGGGAGTGGGCGCCTAGTTTCCCACTGAGCGTCGCCCCGAGCCCACACGAGCTCATCCCCTGGACGAGCATTGGGTAGACTCGGTTTCGGGGACGCCTTTCCAACGGCCAACTTCGCCCAATATCCGCGTTCTGGACGAGGTACATTGAGCAATGTACACACCCTGGCCAAATAGCTGGACGAAACCTCGAACCGGGCGGCCACTTTCAGCATCGGTTCAGACCAGACAAGCTCGTAGAGCGATTCGCGACTGACTACGCTGGAAGTCGACTCGGCGCTTCCGCCCTGGGACTGATTGCCACCGGAGGTGTCTCTTTTGTGCATACGTCAAATTCGCAAGGGGCTTTCCATCCGGGTCGTTGGCCCTCCCCCAAACCGATTGCCCCCCCGCAAGGTAAAATCCACAGCGCATCCGCGCCCCATAAATCGGCTGCGAGACCCCGAGGCCCAACGTCCTAGAATAAATGAACCAACAAGCACTATCCTCATTCATCTGGTCCGTTGCTGACCTACTGCGTGGCGACTACAAACAATCGGAGTATGGTCGCGTCATCCTACCGTTTACGGTGCTTCGACGGTTGGACTGCGTACTGGAATCGACCAAAGCGGCAGTGCTCGCGGAATTCGAGGCCAAGACCAAGGCCGGACTCAACGCAGAGCCATTCCTGTTGCGTAAGGTCGGAGACGCCAAGTTCTACAACACCTCACCGCTCGACCTGGTCAAGCTCCTTGGCGACCAGGACCACATCCGGCAGAACCTGTACGCCTACATCCAGGGCTTTTCACCGGCGGCGCGCGACATCTTTGAGCGGTTCGATTTCCACAGCCAGATTGAGCGCCTCGCCAAGGCCAACTTGCTTTATCTGGTGACGGAAAAGTTCGCCAATATCGACCTCCATCCGTCCACCGTAGACAACTCCCAAATGGGGTTGGTCTTCGAGGAGCTGATTCGCAAATTCGCCGAAATCTCGAACGAAACCGCCGGGGAGCACTTCACCCCCCGCGAGGTCATCCGGCTGATGGTCAACCTGCTGTTCATCGAGGACGACGATGTGCTCACGCCTGGCAATGCCGTGGTGCGTACCATCTACGACCCCACGGCAGGCACCGGCGGCATGTTGTCGGTGGCGGGCGAATACCTGCTGGAGCACAACCCTGCCGCCCGCCTGACCATGTTTGGCCAGGAACTCAACGACGAGTCCTATGCCATCTGCAAGGCGGACATGCTCATCAAAGGCCAGGACGTCGCCAACATCGTCGCGGGCAACACGCTGTCGGATGACGGCCACGGCGGCCGCAAGTTCGATTACATGCTCTCCAATCCCCCGTTTGGTGTCGAATGGAAGAAGGTTGAGAAAGCGGTGCGCCAAGAACATGAGCAGAAAGGTTTCGACGGGCGCTTTGGGCCCGGCCTGCCACGCGTGTCCGATGGCTCAATGCTATTCCTGATGCACCTGCTTTCGAAGATGCGCCCCGCGCAGGACGGCGGCAGCCGCTTCGGCATCGTGCTGAACGGGTCCCCGTTGTTTACTGGCGGGGCTGGCAGTGGCGAGAGCGAAATCCGCCGCTACGTGCTGGAGAACGACCTGGTGGAAGCTATCGTCGGTTTGCCGACCGACATGTTCTACAACACGGGCATTGCCACCTACGTGTGGATTCTTTCAAACAAGAAGCCAGATGACCGCAAGGGCTACGTCCAACTCATCGACGCCTCGAGCTTCTGGCAGAAGATGCGCAAGAGCCTGGGCAGCAAGCGCAAGGAGCTTAGCGACGACCATATCGCCATGGTGACTCGGCTATTTGGCGATTTCCTTGAGGCGGAGCTGGCGACAGTGCTGGACGCCGAGGGGAAGGAAGTCGGTCGGTACGTAGTGACCGCCACCGCAACCGTGCCTAATGCGCCGACCGGCGGCAAAGTCAAACTCGTGCCCATCTCACGCATCTTCACGAACGAGGAGTTCGGCTACACGACGATTACCGTAGAGCGACCACTGCGCGACGAGCAGGGGCAGGTGGTGCTGGGTGTCAAAGGCAAGCAAAAGGGCAAGCCGCAGGCGGACAGCGCCTTGCGCGACACAGAAAACGTGCCCCTGACGGAAGACATCGCTACCTACTTCAAGCGCGAGGTGCTGCCGCACGCGCCGGATGCGTGGATAGATGAAGAGAAGAGCAAGGTCGGCTACGAGATTCCGTTTAACCGGCATTTCTACGTGTTCGAGCCGCCGCGCGACTTGCACATCATCGATGAAGAGTTGAAAGCTGTGTCGGCCAACATCATGAAGATGCTCGAGGAGTTGGCGGAATGAGCTTGCCAAGTTATCCAGTGTATAAGGACAGTGGAGTGCAGTGGCTTGGCGTAATACCAGGTCATTGGACAGTCAGGGCAATAAAATCGATTGCACAAGGCCCGGGAACTCTGTTCATTGATGGTGACTGGATTGAGAGTCGACACATTGCGGATTGTGGAATCAGATACATTACGACTGGCAACGTGGGAGCGGGTTCATACAAAGAGCAAGGCAGCGGATTCATTTCGGAAGAGACTTTCGACCTCTTGAATTGCACCGAAGTGTCGCCGGGCGATGTCTTGATTTCGCGACTTAACGCGCCGATTGGTCGAGCCTGCATTGTTCCAGATTTGCAGGTTAGAATTGTTACGTCCGTTGATAACGTAATCGTCCGACCGGCGACCGGGTTCGAGCGGCGGTTTCTTGTGTTTCGCCTATCCTCGCCTGACTATTTTCACGAGGCAGGGAATCTTGCGAGCGGCGCGACCATGCAGCGTATTAGCCGGAGCGAGCTTGGCAATATTCGCCTAGCATTTCCACCTCTCCATGAACAAACCGCCATCGCCGCCTTCCTCGACCACGAGACCGGCAAGATTAACGCGCTGATTGCTGAGCAAGAAAAGCTCCTCACCCTGCTGGCAGAAAAGCGCCAGGCGACTATCTCACACGCCGTTACGCGCGGCCTGAACTCTCGCGCGCCAATGAAGGATTCCGGCGTGGCGTGGCTAGGAGCGGTGCCAGCGCATTGGCGTGTATCTCCCCTGAAGTATCTTGTCTCCCTAAAGAGCGGAGGTACGCCAAGCAAGGAGAATCTGGACTTTTGGGATGGCGACGTCCCGTGGGCATCGGCAAAAGACTTGAAAACGGAGCAGCTTGCTGACACGATTGACCACATAACAAGTCTTGCAATTGAGTCGGGAAATGCAGCTGTTGTGCCTGCGGGAACGGTTCTCGTCGTCGTACGGGGAATGATATTGGCCCGCACGTTCCCAGTTGTTGAGACTCTCGTGCCAATGGCAATCAACCAGGACCTGAAAGGTGTGGTACCTCTTGATGGATTGCTGGGCCGATTCCTTGCTTGGCTATTGCGAGGAAGTGCCTACGAATCGCTGCTTCGGCTTGATGAGGCCGGACACGGAACTAAGGCCTTGCGGATGGATGCATGGACGTCAATGCGATTGCCGGTACCTCCTATCGACGAGCAGGCTGCCATTGTTGGCTTTCTCGACACAGAAACTGCCAGGCTCGACGCCCTTACAGCCGAAGCCGAGCGCGCCATCGAACTGCTCAAAGAACGCCGTAGCGCCCTGATAGCCGCCGCCGTCACCGGCAAAATCGATGTGCGCGACGCAGTGCCGCGGGAGCTGGCCGCATGAGCGACATCCAGTTATTCCGCCTGTCCAATGGCACTGCAGACGAGCTATCGAGCCAGGCAGCGAAGTTGGAGAAGCAACTGCAAGGTCTCATCGAGGCGAACATGCCGACTTTTCTCGGCGTACGTTTCTTGGCCAGCGAGTACGCGACTGGCAAGACCCACAAGGGCCGCATCGATTCGCTAGGTCTCGACGAGAACGGTTGCCCAGTCATCATCGAATACAAGCGCCATAGCAACGAGAACGTCATCAACCAGGGGCTGTTCTATCTGGACTGGCTATTGGACCATCAGGCAGAGTTCCGCTGGTTGGTGATGGAAAAGCTCGGCAAGGATGTGGCTGAGCAAATCGAGTGGGCCGGTACGCGTCTGTTGTGCATCGCCGCCGATTTCACCCGCTACGACCAGCACGCCGTACAGCAAATTCCGCGCAATATTGAGCTGATTCGCTACAAGCTATTTGGCGACGACCTGCTGTTGCTAGAGCTGGTGAACGCCCAGAGTGTTCCGGACGCGATGGCGGCCAAGCCAGCCGCTACTGAGGTACCCAACGAATCCGACAAGCCAAAGCAGGCTGGTAAGGACAAGTCTCTGGAAGAGCAGCTTGCACTTGCCTCGACAGACATTCGCGACCTGTACACACAAACGACGAGCTATTTGACCACTCTGGGCGACGACGTACAGGAAAAGCGCCTGAAGCTCTACACCGCCTTCCGGCGTCTAAAGAACTTCGCCTGCGTCATTGCCTATCCGAATCGCCTGCTCATCACGCTCAAGCTCGACCCGGCGTCGGTCACGCTTGAAGATGGCTTCAGCCGAGATATAAGCCACGTCGGCCACTGGGGCACCGGCGACGTCGAATTGACGCTGCGCACTCTGGCGGACTTGGCGCGGGCCAAACCACTCATAGAACGCAGTTACGCCGAAGGCTAGGTTGCACCTCTGGCCTGCCCAGGAAACAAGAATATCGAATACGTACGGGTCAACCATGAGCAATCTGCACCAGGAACACCACTTCGAAGCGGAAATCTGCCAGTCCTTGGCAGCCAACGGTTGGCTCTATGCCGAGGGCGATGCCGCACACTATGACCGCGCCAGCGCGCTTTACCTGCCTGACCTGGTGGCGTGGATTGAGGTTAGCCAGCCCGATACTTGGCAACGCCTTACCAAAACTCATGGCCCTGCTCTCAAGGAGCGTCTGGCTGACCGAGTACGCAAAAGCCTGAACGAGCGGGGTACGCTGGATGTGTTGCGCCGTGGTGTGGAAATGCTAGGACTGAAGGAACCGCTGTCGCTGGTCCAGTTCAAGCCCGCGCTGGCCATCAACCCAGTTATCCAGCATCATTACGCCGCCAACCGCCTGCGCGTGGTGCGTCAGGTGCGACATTCGCCAAACCATCCGCATGACGCACTGGACTTGGTCCTCTTCGTCAATGGCATCCCGGTGGCCACTGCCGAGCTGAAGTCGGACTTCACACAAAGCGTACACGATGCAGTGGACCAGTATCGGTTTGACCGTCACCCCCAGCCAAAGGGTGGGCAGGCGGAGCCGCTGCTGAGCTTTCCCGGTGGGGCACTCGTGCACTTCGCGGTTAGCCAAGCCGAAGTAATGATGACCACCCGGCTGGCCGGCCCGGGTACGCGCTTCCTGCCATTCAACCGAGGCAACCAGGGCGCAGCAGGCAATACGCCGAACCCGGACGGCTTCGCCACCGCCTACCTGTGGGCAGAAGTGTGGGCGCGCGAGAGCTGGCTCGACATCTTGCACCGCTATCTGATTGGTAAGCGCGACGAGAAGAAGCAGCCGAAGACCGTCATCTTCCCGCGCTATCACCAACTCGATGCGACACGCAAGCTAGTGGCAGATGTGCTGGCACAGGGTCCTAGCCAGCGTTACCTGATTCAACATTCGGCGGGCTCGGGCAAGACCAATTCGATTGCCTGGACCGCCCACTTCCTCGCCGACCTGCACAACGCCGAACACCAAAAGATGTTCGACAGCGTGCTAGTGGTATCGGACCGCACAGTGCTCGACGCGCAGCTGCAGGAAGCTATATTCGACTTCGAGCGTACCACCGGTGTGGTGGCCTCCATCACTAACGAGCACGGGAGCAAGAGCGCGCGACTGGGCCAGGCGCTCAAGGACGGCAAGAAAATTATTGTCTGCACCATCCAGACATTTCCGTTCGCCTTGCAGGCCGCACAGGAACTGGCGTCGACCGAAGGCAAACGATTCGCGGTCATCGCCGACGAAGCCCACAGCTCACAAACAGGCGAGGCTGCCGCCAAGCTTAAGCAGTTGCTCTCTGCAGAAGAATGGGCTGAGCTGCAGGATGGCGGCGAAGTCGACACCGAAGCACTACTGGCTGCCCAAATGGAAGCGCGGACCGGGGCCAAGGGGCTGACCTACGTGGCATTCACTGCCACCCCCAAACAGAAGACCCTTGAGCTGTTCGGCCGCCCTGGTGCGGACGGGTTGCCCCAGCCCTTCCATGTGTACTCGATGCGTCAAGCCATTGAAGAGGGCTTCATTCTCGACGTGCTGAAGAACTATACGACCTACAAGCTCGCCTTCAAGCTGGCCCATGATGGCCAGGAATATGACGAGAATGAGGTCGAGCGCAGTGCCGCGATGAAGGGAATCATGCAGTGGGTCCGGCTGCACCCGTACAACATCGCGCAGAAGGTGAAAATCGTCGTCGAGCATTACCGAGAGAACGTTCAGCCTCTGCTGGAGGGCAAGGCCAAAGCAATGGTCGTGGTAGGCAGCCGTAAGGAAGCAGTGCGTTGGCAGAAGGCGGTTCGCGCCTATATCCAGAAACAGAACTATCCACTGGGCGTGCTGGTGGCCTTCTCCGGCGAAATTGACGACCCTGAGAGCTACCCAGCACCGGTCGCCGAGTCCAGCAAAGTCCTGAATCCTGACCTCAAGGGGCGCGACATCCGTGACGCATTCGCCGAGCCCGAGTATCACCTGCTCCTCGTTGCCAACAAGTTCCAGACGGGCTTTGACCAGCCCTTGCTGTGCGGTATGTACGTCGACAAGATGCTCGGGGGCATCCAGGCCGTGCAGACGTTGTCTCGGCTGAACCGCGCCCATCCTGGCAAGGACACCACCTACATCCTCGATTTCGTTAACGAGGCCGGCGACATCCTGAAGGCGTTCAAGACTTACTACGAGACCGCCGAATTGGAGGCCACCACCGACCCGCATCATGTATATGACTTGCGCGCCAAGCTTGATGCCGCTGGTTACTACGACGATTTTGAGGTCGACCGTGTGGCGAAGGTGGAATTGGACCCGAAAGGCACGCAAGCGCAGTTGAGCACTGCCATAGCGCCAGTGGCCGACCGTCTGCTCAAGCGTTACAAGGCAGCGCAGGAGGACAAGGCAGCCGCCGAAGCCCAGCAGGAGGACAAGGCCGCGCACGCAGCTAAGGACACACTCGATGCACTGGTCCTGTTCAAGAACGATATGGGCGCGTTTGTGCGCTTGTATGCATTCCTGTCGCAGATTTTCGACTACGGGAACACCGACATTGAGAAGCGCTTCCTGTTTTACAAGCGACTTATCCCACTGCTGGAGTTCGGCCGAGAACGCGATTCCGTCGACCTGTCCAAGGTCGTGTTGACCCATCACAGCCTCAGGAATACAGGCCGCCAGCCGTTGAGCCTAAGTCATGGTGAAGCGCCCAAGCTACCCCCAATGGACGCCGTCGGCAGTGGTGCGGTTCAGGACAAGCAGAAGGCTTTCCTTGATGAAATCATTCAGAAGGTCAACGGCCTGTTCGAAGGTGACCTCACCAATGACGACCAACTTGTGTATATCAACGGCGTACTCAAGGGCAAACTGCTTGAAAACGAGACGCTTGTTCAGCAGGCCTTGAGTAATAGCAAAGAGCAGTTCGCCAACTCACCGGACCTCAAGGACGCGCTAATGCACGCCATCATGGATGCGCTCGACGCTCACAATACGATGAGCACACAGGCTCTCGGCTCGGAGAGGGTGCGGGAAGGACTCAAAGAGATTCTGCTGGGGCCCGCGCAGCTATATGAGGCACTTCGAGCAACGTCGGCAAACCATAACGGGGCAGCACGAACGTAGGATGCCACGGACATCTGGCTTCTGGGATGACTGGGCCGCGGCCAAGTCAAACGCTCGCGGTACCCACGACGGACTGCGCCCAGCGCAGCATCGGCCAGAAACGCGGTGGCAAAAGGTCTCGAGCTTTGTCGAGCGGCACCCACCGAAACTCATGATGTTCCGGCCGACCGAGCTCGGCGCTGACTGGTAGACTCACATCACCCTGGCTCGACAACGCAAGATAAGCGCGCGACCTTTCCCTTCGAATACGGCTCAGTTTCGCGATAGTACTCGCCCCAAGGCAATTCCAGCTCAGACAGCCCCGTTTCCTCTGTGGTTTCACGCAGTGCGGCGTGCAACAGCTCTTCGCCAGGCTCGGGCAGCCCTTTCGGGAAGTCCCAGTTTCGATACGCGCGCAGGACTAGACAGCGCCAATGGTCGTCAAATTGGCGCACCACAACCAGGCCTGCCGAACGCTTCACTACGGTCATCTTCTAATGGGCTTGTAGCAATGGTGGCCAAATCGCGCAAGAACCGAGGTCCTGGTAAGGCGCGACTATGATGCTTTCTTGCTCAATCGGCATTGGCAGATTCCGGCATCCAGGTCCATGTGGCTCGACTTGCAATGGTGCATGCGTGAACGGTTATTCGCGATACCTTGGCCATCACCAGTAAAGGCCTCGGTCGGCCAGCGCGGCTCAGGGCAACGTCATGGGCAAGTCCTATCGTCCCGCAAAAGCAGCGGCAGCCATTGCAACCTGCTCAACCTTCCCCTGCAACAGCGCCTTTAGCGGGGTAATGTTGCCCAGCGATGCCTTGGGCGTCGTGAAGAACTGCCATTTACTCCATCCGGGCAGACTGCCCAGAAGTTGGGTTATCTTTGCTAGCGTCTTGCGGTCCACGTCCGCCGTAAGATAAAAGGCTGGATAGTACTGGGCTGCTCCGACGTCGACCGTGAAGATTCGCCCCGAGGCGACAGCCTTGTTGAGGGCCTGTCGCGTCACACCCAAGACTTCCCAGACCTTCGCGGCGGGCAGCAGCTTGCCTGAGTCAACCAGCGCCTGCCGTTCAGGCAAGGCGCGGCACTTGAAATCGACCTGGTTGCTGTTCTCAGCCGTACGTAATGCCGCCGTCTTTGCGCGCCCAGACCTTTTCGTATTGCTGGTGGCGAGTTCCTCGCGGCCGAACGTTACCAATCCGGCGAGGTCAATGACCTGCAGAATGCCGAGCTTGAACAGGCGCCCCAGCTCCTCATCCGGCAGCGCGAGCAGCGCCTTGGCCTTTTTCGGCCCGAGCATGGCCGCAGCGCCAACGGCACTACGCAGCGCATCTTCGGCCTCGGTATTGAGAGGGGCCCCATGGGCCTCAACGGTAGCGGCCTGGTTCATCATCGCCTCCTTGGAAGCATGCAACCCAGCATAAGTCGAGACCGCAACTACGTCAACTTTGTCAACCTTACGCAGCCCAAAAAACTGCCTCCTCCAAATGGAGGTTTCGTCTCGATGTCCTTCAGCGCGGCTGGTAGTGAATGACGGCTATCCGTCGGGCATCGTGGTTGCCCAAGCTGTTGTGGTCGACAACCCAACGCTCGGCTTTGGACAGCGCTTTCAAAGCCGAACTTATGCTGGGCGATGCGTCAGGGAACAGTGGAGCGATGGACGGCGGCTTCGCAACGTTGCAAAGTTGACGCGCGGACTTCACCAACAAGGCCCCGCTCATAGCAAGACTGCCGGAGCGTTCGGAGGGATACGTATGCCCCGCACGTAGCACTGCGTCAGTAAGGTCAACGTAATGTTGTGACGGAACTGATACAGCGGTGGCCGACTGAAAGGCCGAGATGAAATCGTCCCTGTCTACCATGCGTGACTGAGACCGCAGCACTGCGCGGCATAGGTGTCCAAATAGTGCGTCGTAGGACTTCGAAGCCGCTGTTGCTTCTGCACGCACGTATGACCTCATCCTGACTAGGAAATTTCGCCCATCTTCTTCTAGCTCTTCCCAAGATGGTTCGCCGCACGCGAAAGTCATTCGATTAAGTACGCGATTGCGAAACTCGTCTTCTGAACAGCTCGTTAGAAATCTGCCAAGGTCGCCTTCAGTAATCCGAGTACGGAGAGCCTCGTGCAGTTCGGCGACTGGGTACTTTGCTTCTTTGGCGAGTGTCCATGCCTCCAGCGCAGGAACACCACTTAACAAAGGAACACGTCTTTCATTCCCAATCGGTGAGGTGGTTAGGAAAGTCGCAAATACCTGCCTCCCCGTATTCTCCTCTTGCAACGAGAAGAGAGAATCCAAGGTCGTCAGCACATCTTGTGAGTTCAGCGTGACCTTTCCCGACTCTCGAGTATCTTTGACCTGCACAGCATGGAGAATTTTCTCAATGTTGCCCGGAACGGCCAGCAGTTCTGCGTAATCTTCGGCGACCTCAAGATGCAGCTCCCCATCGGGGGGCAGGCGCATCCACGCCCCAAGAGAGGCGTGGATTTGGTAGACATATCCGCGGAGGGAGGAGGTTGCTTGTCTGGCCGCTTGTTCTGCATTCAGCTTCCAAGTATTCGGCTCCGTGCCAAAGCTGTCAATTTTCTGCGCTGCCATGTCGGGGGTTAATACCGGTATTCGGAAACTTCGGGGAGTAGACACCTGTAAACAGGGACGCCATTAGCTACCGACGAGTTAGGCCTAGGGCAGGACCTCAAACCGCCACCCGTGGTAGCTGTAGAGATACTCGCCACCATCCTCCCTGTCGGTCAGCTTCACCTGCAGCCGGAATCGCGTGCCAACGGGATAGTCTCGCGATAGTCGTTTGGAACACGCTACGTGAAGGCTCATCGGGTATTTTCCGCCGTCTGCGGGACGAATGTGGACATCACCATGGAGTCCCGAGGTGCTCGCCGAGCGAAAGCTCTCTACCACTACATACTCATATGCACCGTCCTGAGCCATAAGACCTCCTAAGAGTTAGCCGCCCGCATCGGCCCATGCCACGGACGCCGCCAGCACCGGGGATTCAAAACGTACGCGACTCTAGGCGGAATCGGAAACACCACCCCCTTACTCTTCTGCGATGATGAATCAGTTCGGGTTCTTTCCGAGCCATGCTGGCGCACGCCCGCGGCCAGACCAGGTCTTACCCATCTTCGGGTCGCGACATTTGGGAGGCCACGCACTCTTCTTCGTTGCTACCGAGCCACTCCCGGCAGGACGGCAACGCCGGCGCTTCGTAACAATGCCTTTGTCTTCTGTGGTAAGGCGGTACTCATTCATCAAGGCTTCAATGCGCTCAATAACGCTTGCCGGCCTCACTCGCGTCCACCTCTGCCTTGGCTTCGAGAGCTTCCTAGTACGTCGCCACGCAACTACCTCTCTACGTGATTGGTCAGCTTGGGGCGAATGCCGCCGGGTTGGGCCTTGTTGATGGAGCGGATGAATCGTACCACTCCACTGTGGCTCCTCCGCGAGAATCGGGAAGCCGTCCGCTGCAGTTCGTCACTTCGGCAGTGCTCCAAAATGGGAGGCGGCCATGTCGAGAAGACGCCGACGTTTGAAAATCCTGTTTCGGAAGTACGTGATGTCGCTGCTAAAGTCACGCTTTACTCTTAGGAGCTCCGTCGCCTTCCCCGCGATGACCTCTTCGATGACGAGAGTCATTCGCTGGGTCGATGTGCCATCCTGCTTATTGACTCGTATCTCGTGCTCGGTAACGTAGAAGCTCAATTTTCCCTTATGTCCCGCGCGACGCTTGATTCGACCTGGAGAATATTCGAAGCCCGAACTTTTTTGTAATGCTGTTGCGAGCGGGGAATTTTCCGTTGGTTTGCAGAAGAATGGGTCCTGACTGCCACACATGTAAAGCAGGGCAAATGGCAGGTTCGACGTCGTGACGGCGCGGTATAGATGGCCTTGTTCGCGGCAAAAAACCTTTAACATCGAATCGAACACCGAATCCGGAACTCGCGCCCCTAGAAACTTCTCTACGAACATGAGAACAATATCTGGGTACTCGAGTATTAGCTTAAGAATTTCCTTGGCGTTCTTGCTCGTCGTTCCACGCTTCTCAGTTCCATTGAAGGACTTCGGGTCGGCCAGATTGCAATCCTCGTATTGCTCTTTGTCGTAGTCAGCAATCCCCTGGATGTTGCGCGTGGCATGTTTGGCGTACAGAGGCAGATTTTTCCCATTCTCATCGACTCGTGTATCTACATCAAGATTGACGATTTGAATTGGGTTGTCGCACTCAGGGCAGACGGCATAGTGGCGCGCCTTTCTATCGTCACCTACCTGATACCAAGGAGCGCGCTTGCCCGTTTTCGCGTGAAATACGTCGTCGCTCGTCAACTCGAAGGATTCGAAATTTCCAGGAGAAAGCTTGAAAACATTCATCTCATGAATCTCGCACACACAGTCTCAGCATGTTTCAATAATCACATTTCACCGGACGGTTTGCAAGACGCCCATGCCACGACATGCGGGGGAACTGAACGCCGCTGCGACAACACCGCAGTCACGCAAACTAGCTTCCAAGCCGACGGAGGCTCATGCCAAATCCCCGATACCGTGGAGGCTATCATTTGAGCCTGAGTGCGTTCCTCCATGTCGGCGCTCTCCATTCCCAAACGTGTACTTCCTCAAAAATCTTTGGCAGCAGCAGGCGACCAACCTCGACGCTGGCACACAGCGGCGCGGCGGGGTACACATGGATTACGCGGGCGCCCGCTCTCTCGACCCTCAGCAGGAAGTCATTGAACTCGCGCCGGAAGATGCGCAGATGTTCTTCAGTCCTAATGATTCCTCTGCCCGGCGAGACTGCTTGAAACTCCACCGCGTTAATCCCCTCGGGCGGTTTCGCCCGGTTCGAGATACTCACTACAACTGCGACTTCCGTTGGCAGCGTCGCTGGCACTTCGAAGGAGAACTTCGGAGCCGAGCAGTCTGGCGATTGGTCCCACAGCCATCGCTCGGTAGGCAAGTCGAGCACCGTTGCCTCGGTCTTATCACCCAGCAACGCGCCTAGCTTCATTAGCATTGGAATGGGTGCGAATGCAGCAATGGTCAGGTGTGCAGCACCGTTCCTAGCTGTGATTTCAGGGTGAATCAGCCTCTCATACGCGGCCACGACAACTTGCTCGGCACGAGGCCAAAATTCTGGCGAGTCATCCTGGGTATCGAAGTCGCCTTTGTCAATGTGTATGGACTTGCCGGAAGGGAAGCGGGTGTATCGGGTATTCTCGAGCATCGCGTAGTGAATCTCCCCAAGCTCGATGACGGGTACATGCGAGCCTATCGGGAATGTCATCAGTATGGGCAGGCTCTCCTTTACTCCCGTGGCGGAATAGATTAGCTCCATGCGGGCCTCATGCTCGCGCTTCATTGCCCGGAGTTGCTCAGTTGTGTACTCGTTCTTCTTGCCATTACGGTCGATGCGGCTATGGCAATCGAAGCAGGCAAGCATCAGATTGCTCGGGTCCTTGGCCAACCGCTCCGACTCACCCTCAACCCCACGCGAGCCGTCCGGACTATCCGCAATAATGTGCGCGTATTCTCCGACGAGGCATTTGGCTTTAGTGAGGAAGTCCCGGTCAACTCGTTTGCAGCAGCCTCGGAATTGGCAGCGGCCGGCGGCAGCCACCCAAAGGTCGCGACGAACGTTCACGGGGATGTGAGCACGCCCTTGTGTTCTAGGCATTTTTGACTTCCTCTTTCAGTTCGCGAAATGTGCCTCGACGGCTCAGACACCAGACCCGGAGGCGGTGGGTGCCGATGATGGGAAAGAACAGCCGGTCACCTTCGAACTTGTCATTCGACACCGCCTGCAGCCAATCTGCACGGTCCACGCCACTCGGCGATGGGTCGGATTCCGGATGGGTGTGCCAAAGGCCGAGATAGGCCATGGTGCTCGACTGCTGTTGCCAGCGCTCCCGTGCACGTACCTCATGCTTCTTCGACCGAAAGAAGCCAAACCTGCTGCGCCGGTCTGCATCCTGTGGTGTCGTCACTTCGTCGACCACCACATCCGGCGAATCGAGCAAGAAGCGACCAAGCAAAACGCCACCTGCCTCCTTCTGCCACCATTTGTGCTGGGCAAAAGCGGTCATCTGCTCGACAGCATGTTCAACAATGATGAGCCGCTGCCGCGGCGTGACGCGAAAGACGAGCTTCACGTTGCACCTTTACAGCGTTTGCATGGTCGACCGAGCACCCGCTGCGATGCGTCATCCTGCGAAGTCTTCTTTGCGGCCGTCCACCAGTGGGTGGTCCGCAGTCCTTCTTTCTGCGCGACAACGCCGTCACCGACCCAGAATCTATAAGACGGCTTCGGCTCGCTGCGGAGAGCGCCGAGGATATGCTCCGCCGCCATGAGGCCGGTTTTGCGAGCTTGGAGTGCGCCGTACGGAACGAAGGTATTGGCGCATCCCGTGAGGTTGCGAGAGACATGCTGGTCTGGCTGCAGGAACGAAGTTCTCGGAGAAAGGGCTGGTTGTCCCTCATCGTCGCGATACAGGCAATCCAGGCATCCCTCCTGGTCGCACCATGTGAGTACGGAGTGACCGCCAAGGTCGAGGGCTTCCAGCCAGGTGTAGACCACGGGCAGATGCGCCGCGCTCTTCCGGATAATTCGGGCAATTGCCCTTTCAATGGACGGCGCTCCGATGGCAACAACGATTCCATCGAGCTCGGCCAGCTTTGCCGTCTTCAGCCAAGTCTGGGCAGCCAGAGGAACTTCCTCGACCTTAATTCCTGGATACCTTCGTTGAAACGTGTGCTGCAAGGCGAAGACCTTGTGGGCGTCAGTCCACAAAGGGTCAAGCACGTGTCGGAAGACGTTGTCTTCGGAAAACTCATCGTGGTCGACCAGTGTCAGCTTTCCAACACCCGCTGCGGCGAGATTGTCAGCGACAACTGCGCCAACGGCTCCGCAGCCCAGCACCGCGATGTGTTTTCCTATCAGGTCGAGAGACGCTCCCCCACGTTCACGCATGTAGGTTGGAGTGTGTCGCCGCATGACGAGCGGTACGATTTGCCCGCTGGGGTCCACTGAGCCTCGATTGGCAGTAAAGACCATACCCACCAGTGAGCGACCGCCAGCAGCTCTCGGAACAGACACCAATAGCGCTAGCCGCTTCGGGCCACCCTTCGACGGCCCGAACAGCTGGGCCCAGAGTTCCAGTTGTGTCGCGGAAAGCTTGGCGCGGACCGCTTCGATAAATTGCGCGTCGAGTTTGCGCGGATTCTCCGGCGGCAACGGAAAATCACCCAGGTGCAGATACAGCGCCCGTTTCGTGGCGAGGTCCTTGCCGTACAACTCTGGCGGAAGCGACTGGTTTTGCTCGGCGAAGTACCACTTTGGCAGCTTCCCCCTGGCATTCAGGTATGCCGAGATAAGACGGTCCTTGCCGTCCACCTCGAAGGCAGCCCGTCCGAGCAGTGTCCCGTGCATGCCGGCCCAGTAGCCCTCGAGCTCATTGAAGAACTCTGCTCTTCCCGAAGCAGCATCCGCCGCGGATTTTTCGAGCAAGTCGTATCCGGCCAAGAGCGTGTAGGCGACGATGTCAGCGCGCCGGTCCGGGTCAATGGACAGTCCTTGCCCGTCGTTCACGCAGATGGTGCCAGAGTATGAGACGTGCGCCAGGAGCTCGCCGGGCGAGACAAGGGAGACATGCGGTAGTTTCAGCAAGGTCTCTGTGCAATCGACGCTCATGTCCCAAGCACGCGTTGCACTTTGAAGCCGGACAGCAAGGCGCCCGTCTGCAGCGCCATCGAGACGAATGGCCGCCAAGCCGCGCTCGGCGCATTGCGACTCGACGACCTGGAAGCACGCGTCCACCTTTTCTTGGGCAGCGGACACGGGCGTAGTCACGCAGAATTCCCGGTGCTGATGACAGGTGCGGAAACCGCTTTGGCCGTCGCCGCCTTTTCGGGAATCTTAAAGTCGTCGCCAAACTGCTTGTTCAGAATCTTGCACGCATCCTCAGGCAGTTCCTCGTAATAAGCCTCGCTCAAGGCGTCGCGCATCGCTTCCAGCTTCTCCTTGAAGGTATTCATCTGCGCTTTTGTCATCCAGCCCATCGTGTCGTTGTACGGCGTCACGGGAAGCATGACCTTCAGCCTTTCATGCAAGCCATCCTCTTCGGTGTAGCTGTGGACGAACTGAGACAGGATGGCTTCCACCCAGTCAAGCATTGCCAGGAGGTCAGCGGGCTTCCCGGAAGTCTCGAACCGAGGCTGAAACCATTGCTTGGCCGCAATCGTGAGAGAGATGCTCAGGGGCGCTCCGCCGTTGCGGAACTGGACGTGGCGCCAGCGCTTGAGGTAACGGATGCTGCGGCGATACTGCGCCAGGTCAGCATCGTCGTCAAAGGCGTCGCAGATGAGCTTGGTCAGCTTCTTCGGGTCCGCAGCATCCCAAACCTTGTAGTCATCGCCGGAGTTTTCCTTGCCTTTAGCGAGGTCCAGCAAGTCGTCGTGGCGCTTAACATAGATGGCCAGGTCGACGTGGTATTCGGGCTTGTCGTCACGCATGTAGTTCACCGTCACACAAGGACGACGGATGGCAACGGTGCGCCCGTTCGAGTTCAGGGCGTCACGGACCTTCTTCTTCAAGACCACCGGGTCCGGATATTTGTCCTTCTGGCAGTCGAAGATGAGGCCAACATCAATGTCGTAGTTCCGGTCGGGCGGCAAGACGCCCGTGTGCATCGAATAGCTTCCTTGGTTGAACGACCCGAAGGACGGAACGTCTTCACCCAGGTTGTCTTTCAGCGCCTTGATGAGCCCATCGCGCTTTTCCCGGAGTTTCGCCTTGTCATCATCCTCGTCGAGCTTGATGCTCGAGTGGAAGTCTTCGAATTGCTTTTGCACTGCAGGCATCTTGGAGTCCTCGTCGTAAGAGCACAGCAGGCTGAGGCGGCCGCGAACAGCCCGGAGCCAATTAGATGGTGAGCACGCTTGAAACTTACGCGGTAGTCACGTGCAAGCCAGAACACTACATATAGTATCAGAAACAAACTTTCTCACTATATATAGCATACGAGGCTCATAACTGCACTTTTCATGTCACACATGACGAGCATCATGCAGCACAATTCAAGTGTGCTGCACTACATGGGTGCAGAAGCAACAACTTTCAAGAGACGGTCGACCGGGTCTAGCGAGCCAATGAGAAAGTCCGAGACCAACCGGCAATTGGCGGCCCTTCAAACGAAGATGAAGGAGGCAGCAGAGCGGCGGCAGAAGCCGAACAGTTTTGGATATGCCTTTTCACCATTGGCCTTACGGGCAGTGAAGCGGGCGTTAGCCGAAACCCAATTGCTTAGAAAAATCCGCAACCATTCGATGTCGACGCCGTGCATTCACAGCGCACGCGAATGCATAGGCGTCGCAACAATTAATCAGAGTTGCCATCTGCTGGCAAAACCACCGGCAGCTTTTCGACATGGCGCGCGCCCGCGATGCCGACGCGGCACCACGCCTTGCCCGAGTCCGAGTTATTCGAAACTGTTCCGTCGTCGTGGTGTCGCTCCACTTCCGTGGGAGGCGACGCCTGAATGATACGCATCAAGCATTTATTGGCAAAAAAATGGGCCGGCCCATGAAGGTCGACCCTGATTTTTGCTATACGCCAAGTCTACTGGAACAGTTTCGATTAATGGCGTCTGGCTGCGGTTCGCAAGGAGTTTCCTGCTCTCGTTATGCGAATCTTCCGCTGGGCATTATGCGAATCTGTTTGTAGATGACACAAAGCGCGGCGGGGCTTTCCTCGTCTTACTCCACCGTGACCGACTTCGCCAGGTTACGCGGCTTGTCCACGTCGGTGCCACGCGCGCAGGCCGTGTGATAAGCCAGCAGCTGCAGCGGCACCACGTGCAGGATCGGCGAGAGATCGCCGTAGTGCTCGGGCAGGCGGATCACCTGGATGCCGTCGGACGACTGGATCTGCGTGTCGCTGTCGGCAAACACGTACAGGCGGCCACCGCGGGCGCGCACTTCCTGGATGTTGGACTTGAGCTTTTCCAGCAGTGCGTCGTTGGGGGCGACGGTGACCACCGGCATGGCTTCGGTGACCAGTGCCAGCGGGCCGTGCTTGAGCTCGCCCGCCGGGTAGGCCTCGGCATGGATATAGGAGATTTCCTTGAGCTTGAGCGCGCCTTCCAGGGCGATCGGGTAATGCAGTCCGCGGCCGAGGAACAATGCGTTCTCGCGGCGCGCGAAGTCTTCCGACCAGGCGATGATCTGCGGCTCCAGCGCCAGCACGCCATGCAGCGCGGCGGGCAGGTGGCGCAGGTTGGTCAGGGCCTTGGCCTCGGCGTCTTCGGTCAGCAGGCCGCGCACCTTGGCCAGCGCCAGCGTCAGCATGTAGAGCGCGGCCAGCTGCGTGGTGAAGGCCTTGGTCGAGGCCACGCCGATCTCGGTGCCGGCGCGCGTCAGGAAGCGCAGCTCGGTCTCGCGCACCATGGCGCTGGTGGCCACATTGCAGACCGCCAGCGTGTGCACGTGGCCAAGCGCGCGCGCATGGCGCAGCGCGGCCATGGTGTCGGCGGTCTCGCCGGACTGCGAGATCACCACCACCAGCGCGCGCGGATTGGGCACGGTCTCGCGGTAGCGGTATTCGCTGGCGACCTCGACCTGGGTCGGGATCCTGGCAATGCTCTCCAGCCAGTATTTGGCGGTGCAGCCGGAGTAGTAGCTGGTGCCGCAGGCCAGGATCAGCACGCTGTCGATGCCGGCAAAGACCTCGGCGGCGCCGCTGCCGAACAGCTCCGGCGCAATGCTTTCAATGCCTTCCAGCGTGTCGCCCAGCGCGCGCGGCTGCTCGAAGATCTCCTTTTGCATGAAGTGGCGGTACGGGCCCAGCTCCACCGACGCGGCGTGCGCTTCGACCACGCGCGCCTCGCGCTCGACCGGGTGGTCGTCGATGTCGTGGATGGTCACGCCGTCCAGCGTGAGCTCGACCACATCGCCCTCTTCCAGGTAGATGATGCGGTTGGCGGTGCCGGCCACGGCCAGCGCGTCGGAGGCCAGGAAGGCCTCGTTCTCGCCCAGCGCCACCACCAGCGGCGAACCGGCGCGCGCGCCGACCACGCGGCCGGGCTGGTCCTTGGCGAACACGGCGATGGCGTAGGCGCCGTGCAGGCGCTTGGTCACCGCGCGCACCGAGGCAAACAGGTCGCCGCGCGTGGCACTGCTGGGGTAGGTGTAGGCCTGGTGGATCAGGTGGGCAACCACCTCGGTATCGGTCTGCGATTCAAAGCCGTAGCCGACCGCGCGCAGTTCTTCGCGCAACGGCTCGTAGTTCTCGATGATGCCGTTGTGCACCAGCGCGATGGTCTCGCCCGACAGGTGCGGGTGCGCGTTGACGGTATCGGGCTTGCCATGCGTGGCCCAGCGCGTATGCGCCACGCCGGTGAAGCCGGACAGGCCGGAAGCCTGCGTCTGCGCCTCCAGGTCGGCCACGCGCGACACGGTGCGCGCACGCTCGACCGCATCGTCGCGCACGACGGCGACGCCGCACGAGTCATAGCCGCGATACTCCAGGCGGCGCAGCCCTTCGATCAGGACCGGAACGATATTGCGCGTGGAAACCGCGCCGACGATGCCACACATGCTGAACCCCCGTTTGCTGGCGCCCTGCCCGTAGACCTCAGGCGCCGGTATGAATCCTGTGGCGCCGCCTCGCCGAGGCGGCGCGTGCCCTGGCCGCCCGCGGGCGGCCCTCTGACGCTTACTTCTTCGGTTGCTTGACCGGCCGCTGCCAGGCGTCGATGGTCAGCTGCTTGGCCCGCGACAGCGTCAGCTTGTCGGCGGGCGCCTCCTTGGTCAGCGTGGTGCCGGCGCCCAGCGTGGCGCCGCGGCGCACCGTCACCGGGGCCACCAGCTGGGTGTCGGAGCCGATAAAGACATCGTCCTCGATCACGGTGCGGTGCTTGTTCACGCCGTCATAGTTGCAGGTGATGGTACCCGCGCCAATATTGACGCGCGACCCCACCGTGGCATCGCCCACATAAGCCAGATGGTTGGCCTTGCTGTGCGCGGCCACCTGGGCATTCTTGACCTCGACAAAGTTGCCGATATGCACGTCCTCGCCCAGCTCGGTGCCGGGGCGCAGCCGCGCGTACGGCCCGATGCGCCCGGCGGGGCCAACCCTGGCCTCGTCGATATGGCAGAACGGGTGTACCTGGGCGCCGGCCCCGACGGTGCTGTTGCGGATCACGCAATGGGCGCCGATGCGCACCCCGTCTTCCAGGTGCACGCGCCCTTCGAATACGCAGCCGACGTCGATAGTGACGTCGCGCCCGCAGCTCAGTTCGCCGCGCACGTCGATGCGGGCCGGATCCAGCAGCGTCACGCCGGCTTCCAGCAGGCGCCGGGCCTGGTTGCCCTGGTGGATGCGCTCGACCTCGGCCAGCTGCAGCTTGCTGTTGACGCCGAGCGTCTCCCAGATCGCCGCCGGCTGGGCCGAGACAGTCTCCACGCCATCGGCCACGGCGCGCTCGACCGTGTCGGTCAGGTAGTACTCGCCCTGGGCATTGTCGTTGCGCAGCGTCGACAGCCACTTGCGCAGGTGGCCGGTGGGGCACACGATAATGCCGGTGTTGATCTCGCGGATTGCCTTCTCGGCCTCGCTGGCGTCCTTCTGCTCGACGATGCGGACGATGCTGCCCGCGGCATCGCGCACGATGCGGCCATAGCCGGTCGGATCGGGCATTTCCACGGTCAGCACGCCCAAGCGCTGCGTGCCGGCCTCGGCCACAAGTGCCTGGAGCGTGGCAGCGCTGGTGAGCGGCACGTCACCATACAGAACCAACGTGGGCTGGCTGTCGTCCAACAAGGGAAGTGCCTGCATCACCGCATGGCCCGTGCCAAGCTGCTGGGGCTGTTCGGCAAAGGCGATATCGTCGGCGGCAACGGCCTCGCGCACGCGCGCGGCACCGTGGCCGACCACGACCACCAGCCGCGACGGCGACAGCGCACGTGCCGTGTCCAGGACATGCGCGAGCATGGGCCGTCCGGCGACCGGGTGCAGTACCTTGGGCAAATCGGAATACATCCGCTTGCCCATGCCCGCGGCGAGAATGACGATATTCACAAGGAGACCCCTAAGTGAGTGTGTCCGAAAATATTCTTGAAAACGCCAGCCGGGTGTTTGGCGGACTGCGCCGCCGGGCTTGGCGAAAATCTGCGGCCAGGCCTGCGCATAATCCCGCAAACCCTTGCCAGGACTTGGCTGGCAGTCATCTGGGCGCCCCGGTTGCGATGCGCGCCGATTTTAACATGGCGGTTTCTGCGCATCGGACCGTCGTTTCCGAATTTCACAATTGCTGGGCCCGGCGGATTTTCGCGATTCTGGGCGCAGCGGCCTTGTGCGCCTGCAGCGCCATGAAGCTGGGATACCAGCAGGGCGACCACCTGGCGTACTGGTGGATCGACAATTACGTCGATGTCAGCACGGCCCAGGAGCCGCTCACGCGCGAGGCCATTGCGCGCTTTTTTGCCTGGCATCGCAAGGCGCAGTTGCCGGAAATCGCCACCTTGCTGCAGCAGGCCAAGGCCGAGGTGCGGCAACCGGTGACCCCGGCCATGGTCGAGCACTTCCAGGACGCTTCGCAGCAACTGGCGCGCAAGTCGTTCGAACAAGCGATGCCCGACCTCGCCGACCTGTTGCTGACGCTGACGCCTGAGCAGATCGGCCGCATGGAAAAGAAATTTGCCGAGGGCAATGCCAAGTACCGCAAGAAATTCCTGAATCCAGACCCTGCCGAGCGCGAGGATGCGCGCTATGACAAGGTAATGGACTACGCGCGGCTGGTCTACGGCAACTTCTCCAGCGATCAGGAAAAGGCCATCCGCGCCAGGATAGGCCCGGTGGTGCAGAATGCCGAGTCGCGCTACGCCGAGCGCGTCGCCCGGCAGCAGGAATGGCTCAAAATGGTGCGCTACGTGCAGGCCACGCAGCCGCCCAAGGCGCAGGTGATAGACGTGCTGCGCCGCTTCCGCGAATACTGGCAGAACCCGCCGGCCAAGCATGCCGCCAGCCACGAAGCCAGCATCAATGCGGGCATCGCGCTGACCGTGGCCATCGCCAACATGACCACGCCGCAGCAGAAGGCGCACGCGCAAGACCGGTTCCAGAAATGGATCGACGACACGCATGCGCTGATACGCGAGAAGGCAAGCGCCCCGGTGCAGTCGGCGGCGACGAACTGAAACCCTGCCCCAAACGAAGCACGCCCGCGCAAGCGGGCGTTTTTCCATGCGGCGGGCGCTGGCGCTACTGCGTGCCAGCCTGCTCCGCCGGTGCCGCGGCAACCGCGGGCGGACGCTCAAACCGCACGAACTCCATCCGGTTCTCTTCCACGTTGCCGGCAAACATCAGCGGCTGCTGCTGGAAGGTGGTTTCGCCGAACAGTGACGCCTCATCCACCTTGGCCAGGCCGGTGGCCAGCCCGGTGAACGGGAACAGGTCGGTATCGGCCAAGTGCGACGGCACCACGTTGCGCAGCGCCGAGAAGATATTGTCGATACGGCCCGGGTTCTGGCGCTCCCAGTCCTGCAGCATCTCGCTGACCTTCTTGCGCTGCAGGTTTTCCTGCGAGCCGCACAGGTTGCACGGGATGATCGGGAATTCCATGGCGCGCGCGTACGACGCGATGTCCTTCTCCGAGCAGTACGCCAGCGGGCGGATCACGATGTGCTGGCCGTCGTCGGTCGACAGCTTGGGCGGCATCGCCTTCATCTTGCCGCCGAAGAACATGTTCAGGAAGAAGGTCTGGACGATGTCGTCGCGGTGATGGCCCAGCGCGATCTTGTTGGCGCCCAGCTCCTTGGCGGTGCGGTAGATCACGCCGCGGCGCAGGCGCGAGCACAGCGAGCAGGTGGTCTTGCCCTCGGGCACCTTCTCCTTGACGATCGAGTAGGTATCCGCCTCGACGATCACATACTCAACGCCGACCGACTTCAGGTACTCCGGCAGGATGTGTTCCGGGAAGCCGGGCTGCTTCTGGTCCAGGTTCATCGCGATCAGCTTGAACTTGATCGGCGCGCGCTTCTGCAGCGCCATCAGGACCGACAGCATGGTGTACGAGTCCTTGCCGCCACTCATGCAGACCAGCACGGTGTCGCCGTCCTCGATCATGCCGAAGTCGCCGATGGCCTTGCCGGTTTGCGATTGCAGCCTCGTCTCGAGGCGGTAGAAGTTGTTCGAGTGGCTCATGGAGCATCCTGTTGCGTGGCGCCCGCCGGATGGAATGGCCGGCGCGGCGCGAAGGGGCAACATTTTACGTCAGGCGCCCGCAAGCTGCAGGCGCGCAGGCACTGGCGACTCAGGCCTGCTTGATGTGGAATACCTCGACGCCGACCGAATCGCAATCCGGGTAGACATCGGGCTTCTCGGTCGAGACACGCACGGCGCGCACCTTGGGGTGCTTGAGCATGGCGCGCGCCACGTCGTCGCACAGCGTTTCCTGCAGGTGCACATGGCCCTGCGCCATGCGCTCGGCCACGGTGTTGCGCATGAAGTCGTAGTCGACCACTTCGTCGAGCTTGTCGGCCTGCGGGGTGCTCTGCGCCAGCGGCACGAACAGGTCGATATTGATCAGCACCCGCTGTTCGCCCTTCTTCTCGAATTCGTGCACGCCGATATTGATCTGCACTTCGTAGTTGCGCAGGAACATGCGTCGGCAGTCTTGCAGGCTGGGGTGGGAAAGGGCGGCGAGCATGGTCATGAGCGGGCTGCTGAGGGGGAAAAGGAAGCCGCGCCCGGCGGGCGCGGCACATCAGGCACTACGGTATTCGGTTGCTGGCTTCCAGCTTACTCGGTCAGGAACATCACGTCGCGCGCCAGCGGCATCAGGTGCTGGCCGCCGTCCACATACAGCGTGGTGCCGGTCACGGCGCGCGCCTGCGCCAGGTAGGCCACCGCCTGGGCGATGTCCTCGGGCGTTGACGACTGGCCCAGCGGCGTCACGCGGTGCGCGCGGCGGAAGCTCTGCTCGGACTGCTCGCCCGACACCAGCGTGATGCCCGGGGCCACGCCCACCACGCGCAGGCGCGGCGCCAGCGCCTGGGCCAGCTGCACCGTGGCGGTCTGCAGCGCGGCCTTGGACAGCGTGTACGACAGGAAGTCCGGGTTCAGGTTATCCAGCTTCTGGTCCAGCAGGTTGATCACCACGCCGCGCGGTTCGGCGGCCTTGTCCTTGCCGGCGGCAACGCCCAGCGCCTTGTGCAGTTCGCGCGCCAGCAGCAGCGGCGCGGCGACGTTGGTGCGCATATGCGTATCCAGCGACGCATAGGAGAAGCTGGTCGCCACGTCGTACTGGAACAGCGAAGCGTTGTTGACCAGGCAAGCGGGCACGCCCAGCGCGGCGGTGCAGTCGGCCACCAGGCGGCCGGTGGCGGCCTCGTCAGCCAGGTCGGCGCGCAGCACCGCGGCACGGCGGCCCAGCGCGCGGATCTGCGTGGCCAGGGCCTCGGCCTCGTCCACCGAGCGATGGCAGTGCACGGCCACGTCCCAGCCCTGCGCCGCCAGTTCAAGCGCGATGGCGCGGCCCAGGCGGCGCGCGCCGCCGGTCACCAGCGCCACGCCGCGGGCGGTGGCGCGCTGGCTACCAGTCTGGCTATGGGTCTGGTCAGCGGTCTGGCTGGCAGGAGTCTTGGATGCGGGCATTGCTACAATCGCAGGATGCAGAAAGCCGCTAGTTTACCCCTTCCCCCCGCCGACGCGCAGGCCGCGTCCGATACCCTTACGGCCCGCATTGGCGAATCCATCGATGCGGCCGGCGGCTGGATCGGCTTTGACCGCTATATGGCGCTGGCACTGTACGCGCCCGGCCTGGGCTATTACAGCGGCGGTTCGGCCAAGTTCGGGCGCGATGCCCGCGACGGCAGCGACTTCATCACCGCCCCGGAACTGAGCCCGTTCTTCGCGCGCACGCTGGCGCGCCAGTTCGCGCCGCTGCTGGCACAGGGATTGCCGCGCATGCTGGAATTCGGCGCCGGCACCGGCCGGCTGGCGGCGGACCTGCTGCTGGGGCTGGAGCAGGAAGGCCAGTTGCCGGACACCTACGCCATCGTCGAACTCTCGGGCGAACTGCGCGCGCGCCAGCAGGCCACGCTGGCGCAGCGCGCGCCGCACCTGGCGGACCGCGTCACCTGGCTCGATACGCTGCCTGCCAGCTTTGAAGGCGTGATCGTCGGCAATGAAGTGCTGGATGCGATGCCGGTGCAGCTCTATGCACGCAGTGGCGGCCGCTGGCATGAGCGCGGCGTAGTGCACAGCGTAGCGCGCAGCGACGATGCCGCCCCCGCCTTCCGCTTCGAGGACCGCCCGCTGGCCGATGCCGACGTGCCCGAGGCACTGCGCGCCATCCCCGGCGACCACGACCTCGTCACCGAGACCCATGCCGAGGCCGAGGGCTTTATCCGCGCGGTCGGCGCCATGCTGGCGCGCGGCGCGGCCTTCTTTATCGATTACGGCTTCCCGGCGGGCGAGTACTACCACCCGCAGCGCGCCGGCGGCACGCTGATGTGCCACTACCGCCATCACGCGCACCCGGACCCGTTCCTGTACCCGGGCCTGCAGGACATCACCGCGCACGTGAATTTCAGCGGCATTGCGCTCGCCGCGGTGGATGCGGGATTGAGCGTGGCAGGCTTTGCCTCGCAGGCGCGCTTCCTGATGAATGCAGGCATCACCGAGCTGCTGATGGCGCTGGACCCGTCCGACGCCCGCGCCTTCCTGCCGCAGGCCAATGCGGTGCAGAAGCTGCTGTCGGAAGCCGAGATGGGCGAGCTGTTCAAGGTGATCGCGCTCACGCGCGGCCTGGACGACAGCGAACCCATGGACGGCTTTGCCCGCGGCGACCGCTGCCATACCCTGTAACGGCACCGGAGCCGCCATGCTGCGCTGGACCCTGACCATTTTCCTGAGCGTGATCATCCTGTCCGCGGCGCTGCCATGGCTGCAGAAGATCGGGCTGGGACGGCTGCCCGGCGACGTGCGCTTCCGCGTTTTCGGGCGCGAATTCGTGCTTCCGTTTGCGTCGACGATCCTGATTTCGCTGATGGCGCTGGCGATCGGCAAGCTGCTGTAGTTTTCGGAATCACTTCGACGGCAGCGGCACGACCAACTTCAGGAGCGCGCCGGCCAACGATCTACCCGATCCACTCAAGCGCTGGCCTCATTTCATGAATAGGAATCCGCGGGAACACCTCATGGAGTGATGGACCCGTGACATACGGGCACTTCCCCTTTCAGAAACGGGTCCTACGTTGAAGAGAGTGAGGAGGTGATCATGAGAAGCGCATCCACACAACGCTCGCCAGGCGACCGCAGGCCCGCTATCCATTTACGCCATGCCACCGTCTGCGCCCTGGCCGGTCTTGGCCTGGCCGTGTCGGTCCCCGCCGCCGCCAAGGTCGAGGGCGACACCATCATCCTCGGTGCCGCGGTTTCCCTGACCGGCAAGTACTCCACCAATGGCAAGAACACCCAGGACGGCTACAACCTTGCCGTGAAGCGCGTCAACGAGATGGGCGGCGTCAAGGTTGGCGGCAAGGCCTACCAGTTGAAAGTCCTCTACTACGACGACGAATCCACCTCGGCACGCGGCGCGCAGCTGGCCGAGCGGCTGATCAGCCAGGACGGCGTCAAGTTCGTGCTGGGGCCGTACAGTTCCGGGCTCACCAAGGCGATCGCACCAGTGACGGAGAAGTACAAGATTCCGATGGTCGAGGGCAACGGCGCGGACCGCAACCTGTTCACGCAGGGCTACCGCTACATGTTCGCGGTGCTCAACACCTCCGACTACTACCTGCGTTCGGCCGTCCAGCTTGCCGCCGAGGAAGCGCAACGGGCAGGCAAGTCGCCGAAGGACCTCAAGGTGGCCATCGCCATCGAGAACGACAACTTCTCGCAGGACGTGCGCGACGGCGTGGAAGAGGATGCGAAACGCCTCGGCATGAAGGTGGTGATCGACGACAAGCTGCCGCCCGAGCTGAACGACATGTCGGCCACGCTGGCCAAGGTGAAGGCGCTCAAGCCGGACATCCTGGTGGTATCCGGGCATGAGAAGGGCGCGGTGCTGGCGGTGCGGCAGGTGGCGGAGATGCGCATCGATGTGCCGATGCTGGCGCTGACCCACTGCGACTCCGCGCAGATCATCGAGAAGTTCGGCAAGAGCGCCGAATTCGCGGTGTGCGGCTCGCAATGGGACCGCACGCTCAGCTACAAGGACCGCTGGTTCGGCACGGCCGACCAGTACGCGCAGCGCTTCGAGAAGGAGTACCACTACGAGGCGCCATACCAGGCGGCCGAGTCCACCGCCGCGGTGCTGGCCTTCGTCGACGCATTCGAGCGCGCCGCCTCGTTCGATACGGAGAAGGTCCGCGATGCCCTGGCAAAAACCGACCTGATGACGTTCTACGGCCCGCTCAGGTTCGACCAGAGCGGCAAGAACATCGCCAAGTCGATGGTGCTGTACCAGGTACAGGACGGCAAGTTCAAGGTGGTCGCGCCGGGCAAGTGGGCGTCGTCGAAGGTCATCTATCCGGCTCCTGCCTGGGCGCGGCGCAAATAGAGGGCTGCCGCGCGGCCTGACGCAGATGACCAATCTCGCGGTCCTGTTCCAGAGTCCTGAGCTGAACCTGCAGCTCGTAGTGGATGGCCTGCTGGCCGGCGCGATCTTTGCGCTGGCCGCCTACGGCATGGCGCTGGTATGGGGCGTGATGAACCTCATCAACGTGGCCCAGGGCGAGCTGGTGATGCTGGGCGGCTATATCGTGATCTGGCTGGTTGGCAAGGGCGTGCCCGCAATGCTGGCCGTGCCGGTTGCCGCAGCGGTGATGTATTGCGTGGGCTGGGGACTCTATCGCATCGTCATCTTCCGGCTGGTCGAGCGCGATCTCTTTGTCTCGGTGCTGGCCACCTTCGGCCTGAGCATCGTGCTGCAGCAGCTCGCCAACCTTGCTTTCGGCGCCAACGTGCGCACGCTCGATGCGGGGCTGGGCAGCCTGTTGCTGCCGGTCGGACTGGTGGTGCCGAAGATCAAGCTGGCGGCGTTCGCCGCAGCCCTGGCGCTGGGCGCCGGCCTGATGCTGTTCCTCAGGCATTCGCGCCGCGGCCAGGCGATCCGGGCGACCGCCCAGAACGCGCGCGCTGCCCGTGTGCTGGGGGTGGACGCCGATCGCATCTACGCCTCGACCTTCGCCCTCAATGCCGCCATCTGCGGCGCGGCGGGTGGGCTGGTGGCAATGACCTGGATCATCCACCCCTACCTGGGCCTGCCCTATACCGTGCGCGCCTTCATGATCGTGGTGGTGGCCGGGCTGGGCAGCATGCTGCCGGTGCTCGGTGCGGGAGGCGGGCTGGGCATCGCCGAGAACTATGCCGGCTTCCTGCTCGGCACCGAATACCAGACCGCCTTCCTCTACGCGCTGCTGGTGGTGATCCTGGTAAGCCGCAACCTGATGCTGCGCCGGCGGCGCGGCTACCTGCGATGAAGCTGCACCTGCGCGGCGCGCGCCGGTCCGCATCGGATGTTCCCCCCACCTCCCCGGTGGCCTGGCTGGCGCTGCTCGCGGGCAGCCTGGGCGCGCTGATCGCGCCGTGGCTGTTCGCCGGCATCACCACGCAACTGACCTTTCTCTGGCTGATGGTGCTGTTCGCGCTGACGTGGGACGTCATGGGCGGGCAGATGGGCTACAACTCCTTCGGCAATATCGTGTTCTTCGGCGTTGGCGCCTATGTCTGCGCGGTGGTGCAGCGCGACTTCGGGCTGGGCTACTTCGCCGGCCTCGCGGCGGGTACCGGCCTGGCGGCGCTGGTGGCCGTGGCCGCGGCGCTGGCGCTGGGCCCGGCCATGCTGGGCTTGCGCGGCCATTACTTCGCCATCGGCACGCTGGGCCTGGGCATCGCCTGCGCCGATGGCGCCGCCGGCTGGGACTTCATCGGCGCGGGATCGGGCATGACGCTGCCGCTGTTCCCGGGCGCGGCCGGCAGCCGCGAGCCGTTCTTCTACTACGCGATGCTGGTGCTGGCCGTGGTGACCCTGCTGTCGCTGCGCTGGCTCTATGCGCGGCCATTCGGCCTCGCGCTCAATGCCATCCGCGACGACGAGGACAAGGCCGAGGCGCTCGGCCTGCACACCACGCGCTACAAGATCCTGGCCTGGTGCGTGTGCGCCGTCTTCCTCGGCATGGCGGGCGCCCTGACGGGCAACCTGGTGGGCTTCATCGATCCGCGCGAGCTGGCCTTTGCCGGCGCCACCTTCGGCGTGTGGATGGTGGTGATGGCAATCCTGGGCGGCAAGGGCACGCTGTGGGGGCCGGTGATCGGCGCCGCGCTGTTCCACCTGACCCAGGAGCTGTTCTGGACTTACCTGCTGAACTGGCAGCGCGTTGCGCTCGGCGTGCTGATCGTGCTGATCGTGGTGCTGTTCCCGACCGGCATCATGGGCTGGCTGCGCGATTACAGCGCAAACCGCCGCCCCATGACGGGGAGTGCCGCGCCATGACCGACCTGCTTGCGGTGCGCGGCGTCACCAAGCGCTTCGGCGGCGTTGTCGCCAACCATGACATCTCCGTGCAGGTGCCGCACGGCAGCATCGTGGGCCTGATCGGGCCGAACGGTTCGGGCAAGACGACCCTCTTCAATTCGATCGTCGGCTACCACCCGATCGACGGCGGATCGATCGCGTTCGACGGCCGCGAGATTTCGCGGCTGCGCGTTCCCGAGATCGCCCGCCTGGGCCTGGTGCGCACCTTCCAGCAGACGCGGGTGTTCGGCAAGCTGAGCTGCCTGCAGAACCTGCTGGTCAGCGTGCCCCATATGCATGAAGGACTCGCCGCGATGTGCACGCGGCAGGCACCAGCAGTGACGGAGCGGGCCCGGCAGACCCTGCGCATGGCCGGGCTGCAGGACCACGCGGACCAGCGCGGCGCCGACCTGTCGTTCGGGCAGCAGAAGCTGCTCGAGATCTGCATGGCCCTGATGAACGAACCCAGGCTGCTGCTGCTCGATGAGCCGACCGCCGGCGTGAACCCGGTGATGATCGACAGCCTGATCGCACTGCTCACGGACATCAACGCGCGGCTCGGCATCACCCTGCTGGTGATCGAACACAATATGCGGGTGATGATGCAGCTGGCCGGCCACATCTATTGCCTGGCGCATGGCGAGGTGCTGGCGCAGGGATCGCCGGCGCAGATCACCACCAACCGCGCGGTGATCGAGGCCTACCTGGGAGGACAGCCATGAGCAGCGCGCACACCGCCCGGCCGGTTGTCCACGCGCCTGCCGCCGCGCTCGCCGCAGCGCTCTCGCGCCCCCGGCCAACGATCGAGCAACTCGAGCAACTGGCCGGCGGCACGCCGATGGTCGCGGTGGACAACCTGGTCGCCGGCTATGGCGGCATGGAGATCGTGCACGGCTTCAGCCTGCGCGTGGCGCGCGGCGGTTCGCTGTGCCTGATCGGCCCGAACGGCGCGGGCAAGTCCACCGTGCTGCGCGCCATCTACGGCCTGGCCCGGGTCATGTCGGGGACCGTCACCGTGGCCGGCGCGCCGGTCACCCACCTGCGTGCCGAGCGGAAGCTGCGGCAGGCAGGCGTGGCCTATGTGCTGCAGGAGGGTTCGATCTTCCCTGACATGACGGTCGAAGAAAACCTGCTGATGGGCGGGTACCTGATGCCGCACCCGCGCGATGCCAGGGTTGCGGCCGAGCGCATCTTCCAGCGCCATGGCGCGCTCGCGCAACGGCGCGGCCAGCGCGCCAGCGTGCTCTCCGGCGGCGAGCGCAGGCTGCTCGAAATCTCGCGCGCGCTGATGATGGACCCCGCCGTGCTGCTGGTGGATGAGCCCTCGATCGGGCTGGAGCCGCGCTATGTCGATCTGGTGTTCGAACACCTGCGCCAGCTGCAGCAGGACGAGGGCAAGACCATCCTCCTGGTCGAGCAGAACGCCCGCAAGGGGCTCGCTTTCGCCGACCTCGGCTATGTCCTGGTGGCCGGCCAGCTGGCCATGGCCGGAACGGGTGGCGAACTGGGCCGGGATCCGGAGGTCGGCAGGTTGTTTCTTGGCGCCTGAGCCACCGCTGCGGCGCGGTGACGCCGTACAAGGAGATCCAAATGTTCAAGCATCTGCTCGTAGCGGTCGACGGCTCGGACCTGTCCGATACGGCCTACCGCAAGGCCATCGCGCTGGCCAGCTCGATACAGGCCCGCCTTACCGCGATCCAGGTCGTTGCGCACTATGACGTGATGCGCCTGCAGACCGCCATGCTCCAGGAAACCCGGCAACGCTTCATGCAGGAAGCCTACCGGCAGGCCGAGGCCTACCTGGCGACGATCGTGCAGGAGGCCGCCGCGGCCGGCGTGCCCTGCGAAACCGCCTGCCCCACCGGCGACCACATCTTCCAGGCCATCGTCGACGAGGCCGAGGCGAGGAAGTGCGACCTGATCGTGATGGCCTCGCACGGGCGGCGCGGGGTGCAGGCGCTGGTGATCGGCAGCGAGACGCAGAAGGTGCTCACGCACACGAAGATCCCGGTGCTGGTCTACCGCTAGTGTCCTGTTCCGCGAATACCTTGCCATGAAATCGCCCAGTTGGCCGCCATGCGTCGTTGCTCGTCGTTGCCATAGCTACGGCTATGGCGCCTCCTCGCGCCTAGCCTGACAGCCAACTGGACGATTTCACTTTGGCAAGTTATCTGCGCAACAGGACCTAGCGCGCCGGTGCGCCCGGTGCGCTGCGCTCAACCGCCGATGCGCGCCGCCACCGCCGCCACTCGCGCCGCTTGGACACGGTCGCGGATCTGGCCGACGTCATCGCCGCAGGCACGCGCGATCGCGCCGGCGTCGACCGCCGCCGCCGCTTCCAGCGCCGCCAGCAGGCGCGCCGCCTGCGGGTAGGCGCTCGACTCGAAGCCCTTGCGCCCGCGCAGGTCGGCCTCGCAGGCCTGCAGCGCCTCGGCGAAGCGTGCCGGCTTGCGCAGCGCATCGCAGCGCTCGAGCAGGCGCATCACCGCTGCGGCGCTGAACTCGAGCGAGCGGTGGATATTGCCGTGGTCGCGCGCCACCACCAGCGCCAGGTCGCGGCACTCATTGGGTACGCGCAGGCGCACGCAGACGTCTTCGAGCAGCTGCGCGCTGCGCGTTTCGTGACCGATATGGCGCGGCAGCACGTCCGCGGGCGTGGTGCCCTTGCCCAGGTCATGCACCAGCGCGGCAAAGCGCACCGTGAGCGGCGCGCCCATGGCGGCGGCCTGGTCGATCACCATCATCACGTGCACGCCGGTATCGACTTCCGGATGGTAATCGGCGCGCTGGGGCACGCCCCACAGGCGCTCCAGCTCGGGCAGCAGCCGCGCCAGCGCGCCGCATTCGCGCAGCACCTCGAACATGCGCGACGGCTTCGCTTCCATCAGCCCGCGCGCCAGCTCCTGCCAGACGCGCTCGGGCACCAGCGCGTCGACCTCGCCGGCGGCGACCATCTCGCGCATCAGCCGCATGGTCTCGGCGGCAACGCCGAATTCATGGAAGCGCGCGGCAAAGCGGGCCACGCGCAGGATGCGCACCGGGTCTTCGGCAAAAGCGTCGGAGACATGGCGGAACAGGCGCGCGGCCAGGTCACGCTGGCCGCCGTGCGGATCGATGACCGGGCCGGTCAGGTTACCGTCGGCATCGACCGCGCGCGCCATCGCGTTGATGGTGAGGTCGCGCCGCACCAGGTCGTCTTCCAGCGTGACATCGGGCTCGCAATAAAAGGCAAAGCCCTTGTAGCCCATCGCCGTCTTGCGTTCGGTGCGGGCCAGCGCGTATTCCTCTTTGGTGCGCGGATGCAGGAACACCGGGAAGTCCTTGCCGACCGGCTTGTAGCCGGCAGCTTCCATCTGCGCCGGGGTCGCGCCCACTACCACGTAGTCGCGATCCTGGCTGGGCTTGCCCAGCAATTCGTCGCGGATCGCGCCGCCGACGGCATACACCTGCATCGTTCTGGCCTCGTCATGTGCCGGCGCCCGGACCTGGCCCGCCGGCGGTATTGCTCAGTGGTTGATGATTATCGCATCGGGACGATCAGGGGCCAGCCGGTAGGGTTCGTCGTCGGCCAGGAAGTCGCGCTCCTCGCGTGCGCCGGCAATCCATTGCTGCATTGCCGGCAGCGCCAGCATGAAGTCGGCGTAGGCCTTGGCGTCCTCGGCGTCATCGGGCAGGTGGATGCCGTAGGTGGCAAAGCGGCTCACCACCGGCGCAAAGAACGCGTCGGCGACGGTGAACTCGCCGAACAGGAACGGCCCGTTCGCACCGTGCTGCTGGCGCAGCCCTTCCCAGATCGCGGCGATGCGCTCCACGTCGCGTTGCACCGCCACGTTCCAGCCGCGCCCGGGCAGCACCGCGGTCACGTTCATCGGCAACTGGCTGCGCAGGTTGCCGAAGCCCGAATGCATCTCGGCGCAGACGGCGCGCGCCACCGCGCGCTGGGCGCGGTCGGCCGGCCACAGGTGCTTTTCCGGGAAGCGCTCGGCCAGGTATTCGCAGATCGCCAGCGAATCCCACACCGTGACCTCGCCATCGACCAGCGCCGGCACCTTGCCCGCGGGCGAGTAGCGCGCGATCTCGGCGGCGAAGCTGCCGGTGAACAGGCGCACCTGCACTTCTTCGAAATCAATGCCGGCCTGGCGCAGCAACAGCCATGGGCGCAGCGACCAGGAGGAATAGTTCTTGTTGCCGATGACGAGCTTCATCGTGGGTCCTTGGGGGAGGAAACGGAGGGAGACGGCGCAGGCGCGGCGCCTGCGGGCCTGCAGGACGGCATGGCGGCCGCGCGCCGGACTGGTCATTCTGCCAGTGCTGCCGCCCGCGTCAAAGTGAATTGCGCTAGCAACCGATATGAAATCCGGTCACATAGGGCGCACCGGGACGCCGGCGCGTCAGCGGTGCACGCTGGCCCGCATATGCGTCATCGCGGTATCGCGGTTGCGCCCCGCCAGCGCGTCGGTCATGACCGACTCCAGGCTGGCCGGATGCAGGTTCAGTTCGGGTGCGACCGGGTGCTCCAGCACATTGTCGAGCTGCATCGAGTCGAGGTTGTCGCGCGACAGCATCGGTTCGCCCGGCATATGCTCCATGATGCTGGCCTGCACCCGTGCCAGCGCATCGGGCAGCGCGATCACCGGGCGCGGATGCCCGGAAGCGCGGCCGGCAAAGCGCACCAGCTCTTCCAGGGTATAGACCTGCGGGCCGCCCAGCTCATAGCCGTGGCCGATGGTGGCCGGGTTCACCATGGCATTCAGGTAGGCCTGCACCACATCCTGCACGAATACCGGCTGGAAGCGCGCATGCGCGCACGCCAGCGGCACCACCGGGGCCATCTGCTGCATGTGGGCGAACAGGTTCAGGAAATGGTCGTCGGGGCCAAACACCACCGAGGGCCGGAAGATGGTCCAGTCCAGCCCGCTGGCGCGCACCACGCGCTCGCCGTCGCCCTTGCTGCGCAGGTACATCGACGGCCCGTTGCTGTCCGCGCCCAGCGCGCTCATATGCAACAGCCGGCGCACGCCGGTGGACAGGCACGACGCCGCGATCTGCCGCACCATCTCCACATGCGCGCTGGCAAAGGCTTCGCCGTAGGGGTCGGCGCGCTCGCCGTGCAGCACGCCCACCAGGTTGACGACGATGCCATCCACGCCCAGCGAGCCGATGGCATCGTCCAGCGCGGCATTGTCGGCCAGGCCCAGCTCCACCACCTCCACGCGCGGCAGCAGCAGCAGGTGCTGCGCATGCTCGATATTGCGCGTGCCGACCACGATGCGGTCGGGGGCGATGGGCGAATCGGGGTTGGCGCCAGGCTCAAGCGGCGCGCCCGAGGCCGAGGCAGCCCCGGCCAGGCGCGAGACGAGGTGGCTGCCGATAAAGCCGGCGCCACCGATAACGAGGACGTTGCTGGTCTGCATGATGCCTCCGTGCCAAGAAAACTGCACGCCGCGGCACCCTGCGCCAGCCCGGGCCCGCCGGATTCGTCCCGGCAGGGGCCGTCCTGCCCGCCCCCGCAGGGATGACTTCAGGGCAGGCTGGTGGTAGTCACCGCCGACGGCGCGACCATGCCCAGGCGCGATTTCAGCGACTGCGGACGGCCACTCATCAATGCAGCATAGTACGTGGCGTTGGAAAGCACATTCTTCACATAGCCGCGCGTTTCATTGAACGGAATGGTCTCTGCAAAGATCGCGCCTTCCACCGGCCGCGCCAGTGTGCTGCGCCAGGCCTTGGGCCGGCCCGGGCCGGCGTTGTACGCAGCCGAAGCCAGCGTCCACGAACTGTCCAGGTCGGTCAGCACCATGTTCAGGTAATTGGTGCCAAGCAGGATGTTGATATTGGGATCGCCCATCATCGACGGCGAAAAGTCGTTCATGCCGATCTTGCGCGCGACGTACTTGGCCGTGGCCGGCATTACCTGCATCAGGCCATGTGCGCCCGCCGACGAGCGCGCATTCATGATGAAGCGCGATTCCTGGCGGATCAGGCCGTAAACCCACGCCATGTCCAGGCCGACATCGTCGGTGGCGCGCTGCATGATGTCGCGGTACGGCATCAGGAAGCGCAGCGTGAAATCATGTTCGTTGCGGGTCCGGTCGGCGGAGTTGACGGTGCGGTCCAGCAGCTCCAGGCGGCGCGCATACTCGGCCGCGGCCAGCAGTTCGCGGTCGCTCATATTGCGCAGTTCCCAGTTCCACTCGCGGTTGCCTTCGAAGCGCAGGTTCATGTTGTAGAACTTCTGCGCCCGCTGAAAACCGGGGCGCGAACGCATGGCCATGGCCTCGGCGTCGCTGACGGTGGTGCGCGCCGGCAGCGTGATGCGGTTGCCCAGCTCTTCGCTGGCCAGCTGGCCGTAGAAGTTGAACTGGCCGGCGATCTGCTGGAAGTTCTGCTGGGCCTCGGTGTCGCGGCCGTCGGCCTTGAGCGCGCGGCCATACCAGTAGATCCAGGCCGGGTCCTTGGCGCGCAGTTCGGGGCGCATCAGCTCCACCGCCTGGCGCACCTGTTTCCAGTCGCCCTGGCGCAGCGCGGCGCGCACGCGCCACTCCTGGGTGTCGTCGGAGAGCCACTGGTTGCCGCCCAGGTCCATCTGGCGGCGGTAGTAGCCGGCCGCGTCGGGCAGCAGCTTCTTGGCCGCGAACTGGCCGATCACGCCCCAGGCCGCGCCTTGCTCGTCGCGCGACAGCGCGCCCTGGGCCGTGCCGAGGTAGGCGGCAGCCTGCGACGGGTCGTTGCGCGCCATCTTGACGATGGTGGCGAGCGTATCTCCATCCGCGCGCGCGTCGGGCACCAGCGCGGCGATCTTGCCGGCCAGCGTGACATAGTTCTGCTCCAGCGCCAGCCGCGCCTGGTAGGCGACGTCGCTGCGCTGGATCTGCTGGCTTTGCGCCAGGTAGCCGATCAGGTCGACACAGCCTTCGCCGTAGTACCTGGGGTCGCTCAGCACATTGCGCGCATCGGCGGCCACGTTCTGGCCCTTGAGCGCGCGCGACAGCAGCGCATAGCACTCGACCTGGGTATCGTCCTTGAGCGCGAACTGCGGGTATTCGACATCGAAATTGGCCCAGTCGCGCTTCTTGCCCAGCACCAGCAGCCAGTCATTGCGCATGCGGTCGGCAATGGCGTCGCCCTTGTAGCGCTGCAGGAACACGCGCACCTGGTCGTCGGGCGCATCGATGCGCGCCAGGCCGCTGGCGTCGAACAATTGCGGCTTGATGCGGAAGTACTCGACATAGGAGGGGACCGGGTAGTCCACCAGCGTGGCCGAGATCGCGTAGGCACGCTCCACATCGTTCTTGCGCGCGGCTTCGCGCAGCGCGGTGAAGGCCTCGTCGGGATCGCTCGGGATCACCGCCGCCTGCGGGCGCGACACCGCCTGCGGGCGCTTCTGCGCATGGACGGGCGTGACAAGCAGTGCACATGCCAGCGCGATCCAGGCGGCCCGGCCGGCACGCTGCAGATATACTCCCTTCAGCATTCTTTGCTTCCTTGTCGATGACGGCGGCGCCGGCGCCTGCAACCTTGTGCCCAGCCGCGGTTCCGCCGTTCGTGTTGGTTCGGACGAGGGGCATTATCCCACGCCATGTCATCCACTCCTGCCACGACCGCACCCAACCCCGCCGCCGAAGACCGTCGCGCACTGCGCACGCAGTTGCTGGCGCAGCGCGCCGCCCTGCCCGCACGCGCCGAAGCCGACGCGCGCATCGCCGCCGCGCTGTCCGGATTGCTGGCCGGCCTGGCCGCGCGCTGCCTCGGTTTCTACTGGCCGATCCAGCAGGAGTTCGACGCGCGCGACGCGGTCGGCATCTGGCTAGCCGCCATGCCTGGCCGCAGCGCCGCGCTGCCGTCGGTCAGCCGCCCGGGCGCGCCGCTGGATTTCCACCTGTGGACACCGGACACGCCCATGGCCACCGGCCACTACGGCATCCCGGTGCCGGACGGCACTGAGGCCGTGACGCCCGATGCCCTGCTCATTCCCTGTGTCGGATTCAGCCCGGACAAGTTCCGCCTGGGCTACGGCGGCGGCTTCTACGACCGCACGCTGGCGGCCATGGCGCAGCGGCCGGTGGCGATCGGCATTGGCTACGAAAACTGCCGGGCACCGTTGCAGGCGCAGCCGCATGACATCGCCATGGACTGGATCGTCACGGAATCCGGCGCGTTCTAACCTTGCTCGGCCTCGTCGCGCCGCACCAGCTCGTCCACCAGCGCACGCATGCAGCGCCAGTGCGAGCCCTCCCAGAACACGCGCCGGCACTGGTCGCAGGTGACAAAGCTGCGATGGCGCTCCAGCACCCCTTGCGGCACGCGCCCGGCCGCGCCCGCCGCATCCAGCGCGCGCAGCGGCGCATTGCAGTCCAGGCATAGCGAAAACGGCCGTGCGCTGCGCGCCAGGTCCAGCCGCGCAAAGATTTCCCGCACCTGCAGTTGCGACTTGATCGCGCGCACATAGCAGCCGTGGGTGATGCCGCGGCGCTTGAGCAGCTCGCGGTCGCGCGTCAGCACGACGCGGCCCTGGTCGACGGCGATGCGCTCGATCTCGCTGTCTTCGAAATGGTTGTCGTAGAGGGTGTCGAAGCCGGTCATGCGCAGCAGGTGCGCCAGGCCGCCCAGGTGCGCGTCGGCGACAAAGCGCATCACCCGCAGCGGCTGCTCGCGTACCCGCAGCAGCGGGGACACGTCGAGCCGTTCGAACTTGGGATAGACCGAGACCCGGTCGCCATCGCACAGCGGCCGCTCGAACCCGGACGATTCGCCATTGACCAGGATCAGCTCGACTTCGGTATGCGGCACGCCCAGCGCCTCGATCATGTGCTTGACCGTGGCGGCGCGCGCGCAGGCGCAGGACAGGTCACGCCGGCGCTGGTCCGGCGCGAGGAAGTCGTTCAGTTCCTCGTAGAAGCGGAAGGTGGCGGTGACCATGGTGCCGAGTATGGCACCGATCGCAGGCATCGTGGGAGCACCACAAGCGCCCGCAGCAGGCTTCCCTCTCCCGCACGCGGGAGAGGGAAGCAAACACTCAGCCCGCGTTCCCCAGCCGCAGCGCCGCCTCCACCGCCAGCTTCGCCCAGGGCGTCATCGCGCCGGGCGATTCCAGCGCCGCCGGCGGCAGGCTCAGGTAGTGGCGCATGGTGACCTCGCGCTTTGCAGACTGGTAGCGAAAGGGCTCGCTGCCCTCGGCCTCGAACTTGCCGCGCGTGGCGTCATCCGCCTTCAGGTAGCAGGTGCCTCCCGACACCAGCGCAAACATCAGCCCGTCATAGAACAGGCCATGGCCGCCAAACATGCGCTTGGCCGCAATGGGACCGATGCGCGCCGCCAGCGGCCCCATCAGCTCGAGCAGATGTTCGATGAAGGGATCGGGGCGGCGCGTGGCCATGGCGGGCTTTACAGCTTCAGGCGCTGCCAGATCGCCTTGGTGGCGCCGGCGGCATTGAGCGTGTAGAAGTGCAGGCCCGGCACGCCCGCGGCGAGCAGGCGCTCGCACAGCGCGGTGACCACGTCCAGGCCGAAGGCGCGGATCGATTCGCGGTCGTCGCCGAAGCTCTCCAGCCGCTTGGCCACCCAGCGCGGCACTTCGGCGCCGCACATCTCGGAGAAGCGCATCAGCTGCGAGTAGTTGGTGATCGGCATGATGCCCGGCACGATCGGCACCTCCACGCCCTGCGCCCGCACATCGTCGACAAAGCGGAAGTAGGCGTCGGCGTTGTAGAAGTACTGCGTGATGGCGGAGTCGGCGCCGGCCTTGACCTTGCGCACGAAGTTGTCCAGGTCGTGGCGCGGGGACTTGGCCTGAGGGTGGTACTCGGGGTAGGCCGCGACCTCGATGTTGAACCAGTCGCCGGTCTCGGCGCGGATGAACTCGACCAGTTCGTTGGCGTAGCGGAACTCGCCGATCTCGCCCATGCCCGAGGGCATGTCGCCGCGCAGGGCGACGATATGGCGGATGCCGCCCTCGCGGTACTGCTGCAGGATCGCGCGGATGCTCTCGCGCGACGAGCCCACGCACGACAGGTGCGGCGCGGCCTCGATGCCTTCGCGCTGGATTTCCAGCACCGCGTCCAGCGTGCCCTGCTGCGTGGTGCCGCCGGCGCCGAACGTCACCGAGATGTACTTGGGCTTGAGCGGGGCCAGCTGCGCACGCGTGTTGCGCAGTTTCTCCGTGCCCTCCGCCGTCTTGGGCGGGAAGAATTCAAAGCTGAAGTAGCGGTCTTGCATAATGGTGGCGCGCCGCGTTGGCGCGGCGCGCGGTATGGGATTCGTGTCAGTGCAGGCCGCGTCAGGCGGTGCGTTCGCCCAGCAGCAGGCTGGCCAGCAGCCACGAGATCACGCTGTACAGGATGGAGCCCAGCAGGGCCGCCCAGAAACCGCCGACGGTAAAGCCCGACAGCAGGTTGCCGACAAACAGGAACAGCAGCGCGTTGATAACGAAGATAAACAGCCCCAGCGTCAGCAGCGTGACCGGCAGCGTCAGGATCACCAGGATCGGACGGATCAGCGTATTGACCAGGCCCAGCACCAGCGCCGCCAGCATCGCCGAGCCAAAGCTCTGGATGTGGATCGACGAGATGATGTACGGCAGCACGAACAGCGCAACAGCGTTGATGATCCAGACGACCAATAATCTCATGACGGCTCCTTGAATGTGGTTTCTCCCCCTCTCCCGCAAGCGGGAGGGGGAGCCCTGCCTTCCTGTGCGGATCAGTAGCGGTAGTGGTCGGCCTTGTACGGGCCTTCCTTCTTCACGCCGATGTACGCGGCCTGCTGTTCGGTCAGCTCGGTCAGCTGCGCGTTCAGCTTGCGCAGCTGCAGGCGCGCCACCTTCTCGTCCAGGTGCTTGGGCAGCGTGTAGACGCCGACCGGGTACTTGCCGCTGTCGCGTTCCTGCCAGAGTTCGATCTGGGCGATGGTCTGGTTGGCGAACGAGCTGCTCATCACGTACGACGGGTGGCCGGTGGCGCAGCCCAGGTTCACCAGGCGGCCCTTGGCCAGGATGATCAGCTTCTTGCCGTCCGGGAACTTGACGTGATCGACCTGCGGTTTGATCTCATCCCATTCGTACTTCTCGATCGAGGCGATGTCGATCTCGTTGTCGAAGTGGCCGATATTGCAGACGATGGCCTGGTCCTTCATCTTCGCCATGTGGTCATGGGTGATGACATGGTAGTTGCCGGTGCAGGTGACGAAGATATCGCCATGCTCGGCGGCGTAGTCCATGGTCACCACGCGGTAGCCTTCCATCGCGGCCTGCAGCGCGCAGATCGGATCGATCTCGGTCACCCACACCTGGGCCGACAGCGCGCGCAGCGCCTGTGCGCTGCCCTTGCCCACGTCGCCGTAGCCGGCCACGATGGCAACCTTGCCGGCGATCATCACGTCGGTGGCGCGCTTGATGCCGTCCACCAGCGACTCGCGGCAGCCGTACAGGTTGTCGAACTTGCTCTTGGTCACCGAGTCGTTGACGTTGATGGCCGGGAAGCGCAGTTCGCCCTTCTGGGCCATCTGGTACAGGCGGTGCACGCCGGTGGTGGTTTCCTCGGTCACGCCGCGGATGGCTGCCAGGTTGCGGCTGTACCAGCTCGGGTCCTTGGCCAGCTTTTCCTTGATCGCGGCGAACAGGTAGGTTTCTTCTTCGCTGGTGGCCTTGGCGATCACCGACTCGTCCTTCTCGGCACGCGCGCCCAGGTGCAGCAGCAACGTGGCGTCGCCGCCGTCATCCAGGATCATGTTGGGGGTGCCGCCATCCGCCCAGTCGAAGATGCGGTGGGTGAAGTCCCAGTATTCCTTCAGCGATTCGCCCTTGAACGCGAACACGGGCGTGCCGCCGGCGGCGATCGCGGCAGCGGCGTGGTCCTGGGTCGAGAAGATATTGCACGAGGCCCAGCGCACGTCGGCGCCCAGTGCCTTGAGCGTCTCGATCAGCACGGCGGTCTGGATCGTCATGTGCAGCGAGCCGGCAATGCGCGCGCCCTTGAGCGGCTGCGCCGCGGCGAATTCGTCGCGGATCGCCATCAGGCCGGGCATCTCGGTCTCGGCAATGGCGATTTCCTTGCGGCCCCAGCCGGCCAGGTTGATGTCGGCGACGAGGTAGTCTTGCTTCAGGTCGGTCACAGCGTTCATGTTTCACTCCCGGTGAAGAGTGGCACGCAGGTGACGAGTACGGGGAATCTGGCAGCCGTGGCATGGCGCAAGGGCACATGCAAAGCACGCGGATAGGTCGACTCGCCTCCGTGCGGACCACGGATCAGCGAGCGCCGTTGAAGACAGTCCGAGCCTGGCGGATGGCATGGGGCGGCTGTGCCGCCGGCCGCGCGATGTGCTTCGCAGGCCGCCATCCGTTGCAACGCTCCTCGGAGTGGCGGTATTGTAGCGTGCCCGGGCGCCTTGCGCACCGGCTCCCTCCGATTCCTGCACAGATGATCCCAACGCCACCCCGTACCCTGACCATCGCCGGTTCCGACTCCGGCGGCGGCGCCGGCATCCAGGCCGACCTGAAGACCTTTTCCGCGCTGGGCTGCTTTGGCATGAGCGCCATCACCGCGATCACCGCGCAGAACACGCTGGGCGTGACCGGCGTGCACGCCATTCCCGCCGACATGGTGGCCGCGCAGATCGATGCCGTGGCCAGCGATATCGGCGTGGACGCGGCCAAGACCGGCATGCTGGGCACCGCCGCCATCGTCGAGGCGGTGGCCGCTGCGGCGGACCGGCACGCCATCCGCAAGCTGGTGGTGGACCCGGTGATGATCTCGACCTCGGGCGCGACGCTGTCCGATGACGCCACCACGCAGGCGATGGTGCGGCTGCTGTTCCCGCGCGCGCTGCTGGTCACGCCCAACCTGCCCGAGGCTTCCTACCTGCTGGGCCGCAGGATCACGCGCCGTGCGGAGATGGAACAGGCCGCCGCCGACCTGATCGCGATGGGCTGCCCCGCGGTGCTGCTCAAGGGTGGCCACCTGGAAGACGGTGCCGCCGCCGGCGGCCTGGATGACCTGCTGATGCTGGCCGACGGCAGCGTGCGCGTGTTCACGCATCCGCGTGTCGATACCCGCAACCTGCACGGCACCGGCTGCACGCTGGCCGCCGCGATTGCCGCTCAGCTTGCGCGCGGCGATGCGCTGGAGGCGGCGGTGGGCACGGCGCTGGACTACGTGGCGCAGGCCATCGCGGCGGGCGCGGGGCTGCGGCTGGGTGCCGGCAACGGCCCGCTGAACCATTTGTTCGCGCCGCGCGCGCTGGGTTGACGGACATGCCGATGCTGGCCGATATCGACCTGCGCAGCGACCCGGCTGCCGCGTTCTACCTCAAGCATGAAGTTGTCGACGTGGTGTTCGCCACCGAACCCGGCGAGCTGATCAGCCGCGAGGGACCCAACCGCTACCAGCCTGGCGATGCGCTGATCACCAGCCGCGGCGGCGACCGCTGGTGCGTCTCGCGCGACCGCTTCGACCCCAAATACGAGGCCGTGCCGCCGCTGGCGCACGGCCAGGACGGCGCCTACCGCAACAAGCCGATCCCGGTACTGGCGCGCGAAATGCACGAGGCCTTCAGCATCGCGCGCAGCGCCGGCGGCGACGTGCTGCACGGCAAGCCGGGCGACTGGCTGATGCAATACGCGCCCGGCGACTATGGCATCACCGAGCGCGCACGCTTCGAACAGGTGTACCGGCCGCTGCAGGACTGAGCGGCCAGGCCGACGCCAGGGTCAGTTGCCGCCGGCGGACAGCGGCACCAGCTTGAATGCGGCCCGCGCCACGCACACCACTGTGCCGGCAGCATCCTTGACCTCGCCCTCGCAGAATGCAATGCGCGCGCCGCGGCGCAGGCAGCGCGCCTCCAGCGTCAGCTCGCCGCGCGCTGCCGCCAGGAAATGCGTGGACATGTCGATCGTGATCACGCCGGTTTCCAGCGGCGCATGCGAGCGCGCGGCTCCGCTCAGGGTGAAGTCCAGCGTCGCCATCAGCGTGCCGCCATGCACATCGCCACGGCTGTTGACCAGCGACGGGTGCGCCGGCAGCCGCGTGCGGCACAGGCCCTCCTCGATCTGAACCGGTTGCAGGCCGAAATAGCGCATCAGCGGCACGTCGATGCCGAAGTAGGGCTTTTCGGGCGTGCCGGGGGCGACGGGGATGATTTCGGGGGCGGTCTGGCTGGACATGATGGGGGATGCTGGATGGTTGGCGGGGAATGCTGCCCAACATCATAACGGCGGGGCCCCGTTCGGTTCCCGCGGCTGGGCGAATGTCGCACAAATCCTGGCGCCGCGCGCGCCCTTCAGAGCACCTTCCGCATCGCCACCCGCTGCCGCAGCCCCGCAGCACGCTGCGCCGCCAGCGCGTCGGCCAGCAGCGGACACAGCTCGTCGTCACGCAACTGGCGAAACCCGAGCGATGCATAGAACGGCGCATTCCAGGGCAGGTGGGCAAACGTGGTCAGGTTGAGCGAGTGCGATCCCCCCGCCCGCGCCCAGCCCTGCACCGCCCCTACCAGCGCCCGCCCGATGCCGCGGCGCCCGTGGTCGGGGTGCACATCCATTTCATCGAGATAGGCGCACTCACCGTTGCGGCTGGCCAGCGCAAAGCCGGCCAGTTCCCCATCGCGCTCGGCTACCCACAGGCGCGCTTCGCGCTGCGCGGCGGCCAGCACCGGCTCGGGCGTGCTGACCAGGCGCAGCAGCGCCGGCAGATCCGTATCAGGGAAGAGCGCCGCGGCGGCCAGTTCGATATCGGCCAGGCGCGGCACCTCGTCCGCCGCTGCCAGGCGGATGTGCGCAGCAGCAGCCATGGCTGGCTCCGCGCTCAGACAGCGGGGAACAGGCTGATCAGTTGGGCCACCGCGGCCGGCACGTCATCAGCCTCGGTCACCGCGCGCACCACGGCGGCACTGCCGACGCCGACGGCCAGCACCTCGCGCATATTGGCCGCGTTGACGCCGCCGATGCCCACCAGCGACGGGATCACCGGCTGCATCAGCTTCACGTAGGCGCGGAAGCGGCCCATGCCCTGCGGCTGGGTCGGCATCACCTTGGTGGTGGTCGGGAAGATCGCGCCCAGCGCCAGGTAGCTGGGGCGGATCGCGGCCACGCGCAGCATCTCGGCATAGCCATGGGTGGAGACACCCAGGCGCAGGCCCGAAGCGCGGATCGCATCGAGGTCGGCATCGTCCAGGTCTTCCTGGCCAAGGTGGATGCCGTAGATGCCGCTCTGATCGCCGCCGTTGGCGGCGCGGTAGTCGATCGCGGCCTGCCAGTGGTCGTTGACGAACAGGCGCGACGACGAGCCCTGCATGGCCTTCGCCGCGCGTGCGATCTCGGCACGCACCGCGGCGGGGTCGTCGGACTTGAAGCGCAGCTGCACCGTCGGCACGTTCAGCGGCGCCAGGCGCTCGATCCATTCGGCGCTTGGCACCACCACGTACAGGCCCAGCGCGGGGCACGGCGCGAACGGCGCCGCGGCCTGCTCGGGTGCCACCAGGGCGGCGTGCCGCACATGCGGGAAGCGGGCAAAGTCAGACGGCCAGTCGGCCGAGCCCGGCTCCCAGGCGCGCGCCAGGCACAGCGCGTCGTGCGCGGGGAAATGCAGCGACAGGCTGGCCAGCAGCACCGCGACGAAGGCGGGCGAATGCGGCTGGTCGGTGTCGGCGGCGACGGAGAAGACCCAAGTGCCCATCGGCGAGCGCACCGTGTCGATCCACTGGCCGCCCTCGCGGTCGGTCTCGATCAGCGTGGCGCCCGCGGCGGCGACGCGCGCGATCGTGCCTGCGTCGGCTTCGCCGTCGAACAGCAGCACGTCGTGGGCGCCGGGTTGCGCGGGCGCGTCGGCCAGGCGCCAGGCCTGCCACGGCTTGTCATCGACGCCGAAGGTCTCGCCATAGTGTTCCAGCACCGCCTGGCGCAGCGGGCCGTCGCTGGCGGCATGCACGGCGCGGCGGGTCATGCGCGCTGCTCCGTGCTGTCGGCGTGCCAGAACGGCATGCCAACGACAGGGGTGCTGGCCTGCGCCACCTCGCGCTCGGGCATCGGCCCGGCCAGGTAGGCGGTGCGGCCGGCCTCAACGGCCTGCGCAAAGGCGCGCGCCATATTGACCGGGTAGGCGGCCTGCGCCACCGCGGTATTGAGCAGCACGCCGTCGTAGCCCCACTCCAGCACCTGCGCCGCATGCGACGGCAGGCCCAGGCCGGCATCGACGATCAGCGGGGTGTCGGGCAGGCGCTCGCGCAGCACGCGCATCGCGTGCGGGTTGACCGCGCCGCGGCCGGTGCCGATCGGGGCGGCCCAAGGCATCAGCGCCTGGCAGCCCACGTCGAGCAGGCGGCGGCACAGCACCAGGTCCTCGGTGCAGTACGGCAGCACCTTGAAGCCTTCCTTGATCAGGGTCTCGGCCACGGCCGGCAGGTTCAGCGTATCGGGCTGCAGCGTGTAGTCGTCGCCGATCAGCTCCAGCTTGATCCACGGTGTTTCGAAGACCTCGCGCGCCATCATCGCGGTGGTGATCACTTCCTGCGCGGTGAAGCAGCCAGCGGTATTGGGCAGCACCGGCACGTCCAGCGCCTTGAGCATCTGCCAGAAGGCCTGGCCGCCCTCGCCGGCGCCTACCGCGCCCTGGCGGCGCAGCGCGACTGTGATCATGGCGGGCCTGGAGGCCTGCACGGCCGCCTCCAGCGTGGCCGGCGACGGGTAGCGCGCGGTGCCCAGCAGCAGGCGCGAGCCGAACGACTCGCCATACAGCACGAACGGGTCGCGCAAGGTTTCGGAAGGTTCGAATGTCATGGGTCAGCCTCCCGTCACGGGTTGCACGAGGTCGATGCGGTCGCCGGCCGCAAGAATGGTGTTGGCGTGGGCGCCGCGCGGCACGAACTGGCCGTTGACCGCCGCGGCAAAGGGGGGCGCGATCTGCGCCGCGCTCACCGCGTCCGCCAGCGTGGCGGAATCGGCAAGGGCGAGCGGTCGGCCGTTGAGCAGGATTTCCATGTCAGTCATGCGTTAGTGCAGCAGCCCGCCAGGTGCGGCCATGGTTGCGGCGGCGGGCGCTTCGGTCACGGCTTCGATCATGCCAGGCCAGCGCAGCGCGGCCGGCACCGCATGGGCCGCGGGATCGCCCTTGAGCAGCGCGCCAACCACCGCGCATGCAGCCTCGGTCACCGCCGGCGCAATCAAAAAGCCATGCCGGTACAAGCCGTTGACGCGCACCACGCGCGCGCGCTGGTCCACGCGGATCGCCGGCAGGTGGTCGGGCCGCGTCGGGCGCCGCTGCACGTTCAGTTCCAGCACGCGCGCCTCGCCGAAGGCGGGATGCAGCGAATGCGCCGCCGACAGCAGCTCCAGCGCGGAACGCACGCTCATGGGCGAATCATCCTCGCTTTCCAGCTCGGTGGCGCCGATCACGTACAGGTCGTTGGGCTTGGGCGCGATATAGATCGGGTAGCGCGGATGCAGAAGCCGCACCGGCCGGTGCAGCCTGACGTCGGGCGCATGCACGCGCACCACTTCGCCACGCAGGCCGCGCAGGCCCGGCTTGTCGCCGCCCGGCTGCGCGGGCCACGCCGAGCGCGCGCCCAGGCCGCGGCAATCCAGCACCACGTCGGCACGGATGCCGAGCTTGGGCAGCGATTCGGCATCGACCTCGCCAGCCTCCCAGACGCAATGCACCCCTTCGCTGACCGCGCACGACAACAGCGCGCGCAGCGCGCCACGGTTGTCGAGCTGGCCTTCGCCGGCCAGCAGCAGGCCCTGCGGGAAGCGGCCCGCCAGCGCGGGCTCGACTTCGCCCACGCCCTTGCCGTCCAGCGCGCGCAGCCGCTGCGACACCAGTTCGGGCGGCGCCACCGCGCGCACGCGGCTGGTGAACAGCGACATCTCGGCGCGGTCACGCGCATGCCAGACCACCAGCGTGCCGTCCTCCTGGAAGAAGACCGGCTCAGGCAATTCGGCCAGCCACGCGCGCCACAGGTCGACGCTGGCGATGCCCAGGTCGACGATGCGGCGCTCGGCAATGGCCGATTCCGCCAGTGGCGCCAGCATGGCCGCGGCCACATAGGCGGCCGAGCCCGCACCGTCCGGACCGGCCCGCTCCACCAGCGCCACGCGGGCGCCGCTGCGTACCAGTTGCCAGGCGGCCAGGCGGCCGGCAAGACCGGCCCCGAGGATGGCGACGTCAAACGACTGCACTGCTGTCATGAGGGGTGTTGTGCCGGACGGGCGTGCGGCCGCGCCGGCCTCCTTGTTGTCGGTGCCGCCGCGCGAGGCGCTGCGCGGCGGCGAAACACGAGCGGGCATGGGTGCGAAGCCATGCCCGTACTGCCAGTCACTGCATCACGAGTAGATCTTGCTGCCCTTCTTCAGGAACTCGATCGACTTCTCTTCCATGCCCTGCTTCGCTTCCTTGGGCAGCGACGCCGCGTAGTCGCGCACTTCCTGCGTGATCTTCATCGAGCAGAACTTCGGCCCGCACATCGAGCAGAAGTGGGCGATCTTGGCGCCCTCGGCCGGCAGCGTGGCGTCGTGGTACGAACGCGCGCGTTCCGGATCGAGGCCCAGGTTGAACTGGTCTTCCCAGCGGAACTCGAAGCGTGCCTTGGACAGCGCGTTGTCGCGCAGCTGCGCGCCGGGCCAGCCCTTGGCAAGGTCGGCAGCATGGGCCGCGATCTTGTAGGTGATGATGCCTTCGCGCACGTCTTCCTTGTCCGGCAGGCCCAGGTGCTCCTTGGGCGTGACGTAGCACAGCATTGCCGTACCCATCCAGCCGATATTGGCCGCGCCGATGCCGCTGGTGATGTGGTCGTAGCCGGGGGCGATGTCCGTCACCAGCGGTCCCAGGGTATAGAACGGCGCCTCGTAGCAATGCTTGAGCTCTTCGTCCATATTGGCCTGGATGCGCTGCAGCGGCACGTGGCCCGGGCCTTCGATCATCACCTGCACGTCGTGCTTCCACGCCTTGGCGGTCAGTTCGCCCAGCGTGCGCAGTTCGCCGAACTGGGCGTCGTCGTTCGAGTCCGCGATGCAACCCGGACGCAGGCCGTCGCCGAGGCTGAACGACACGTCATAGGCCTTCATGATCTCGCAGATCTCGTCGAAGTGCGTGTACAGGAAGTTTTCCTTGTGGTGTGCCAGGCACCACTTGGCCATGATCGAACCACCGCGCGAGACAATGCCCGTGACGCGGTCGGCGGTCAGCGGCACGTAGCGCAGCAGCACGCCCGCGTGGATGGTGAAGTAGTCCACGCCCTGCTCGGCCTGCTCGATCAGCGTGTCGCGGAACATCTCCCAGGTCAGGTCCTCGGCGATGCCGCCGGTCTTGTCCAGCGCCTGGTAGATCGGCACCGTGCCGATCGGCACCGGCGAGTTGCGCAGGATCCATTCGCGGGTTTCATGGATATGCTTGCCGGTGGACAGGTCCATGATGGTGTCGGCGCCCCAGCGGATCGACCACACCATCTTTTCCACTTCCTCGGCCAGCGACGAGGTCACCGCCGAGTTGCCCAGGTTGCCGTTGATCTTGACGCGGAAATTGCGCCCGATCGCCATCGGCTCCAGCTCGGTGTGGTTGATGTTGGCGGGAATGATGGCGCGGCCCGAGGCAATTTCCTGACGCACGAATTCCGGCGTGATGTCTTCCGGACGCAGCGGCAGGCCGGCGCCCAGCGCGTTGCCGGGGTGCTGGCGCAGTAGCGCCTTGTAGTCGGGCTTGTCGTACAGCGCCTGCAGGTTCAGCGATTCGCGCAGCGCCACGTACTCCATTTCAGGCGTGATGATGCCGCGGCGCGCATAGTGCATCTGCGACACGTTGGCACCGGCCTTGGCGCGGCGCGGGTTGGTCAGCTGGGCAAAGCGCAGGTGCGCGGTGGCGGGGTCGTTGGCGCGGTCGCGGCCGTATTCCGACGACAGGCCCGGCAGCACTTCAGTGTCGCCACGCTCGTCGATCCACTTGGCGCGCACGGCGGGCAGGCCGGCCTTCAGGTCGATATGCACGTCCGGATCGCTGTACGGGCCCGAGGTGTCGTACACCGGGATCGGCGGATTCTGCATCTCGCCCTTGTCGGTGCGCGTCGACGTTTGCAGGATGGTGCGCAGCGGTACGCGGATATCGGGGCGGCTGCCGGTCAGGTAGGTCTTGCTGGAAGCCGGGTAGGCGAATTTCTGGTCGAGGTCGCTTTCGAGCGATTCGAAGGATGCAGCGGGGGCAGTACGGGCCATGGGTGTCGTCCTCTCTCTTGCGGGGTGGACGAAACCAGGAGCCTTGTGAGCGCTGCCCGGGGCCTGAGGCCTGAGGCGGCGAGTCCCGGAGGGACTGGAGACTTGGTCTTGTGAAACTTCCCACGCCGGTACTAGCCGGATCGGGTTCGAAGGGACTCTCTCAGCCGCACGGCCCATCCGTACGGCACCCCTGTTTCATCCAACGGGGTGAATTTAAGCACAAGGTGCCGGTGGGCGCCAGTGCCAGTTCCCTGCCGTTTGTGGTGCCACACCTGTTCGAAAAGGTATCGAATCGCGCATGCTGCGGCGCAATAATCAGCCGCAAGGGGACAACCGCGCACTCAAACGCCGGCGACGTGCTCTACCATGCAGTAAGACGCGTCCATCTTCCGATCCCGCCATGACTGAAGCTGCCACCCACCGCGTGTTCAACCAGGTGCCCGATCTCGCGCACTACAACCTGTTCGCCACCGATCCGGCGCTGCGCGGCGCGCTGGAACGGCTGGGAGGCGGCTGGCACGCCGGCGCGCTGGGCCAGTTCGGCGCGCGCCTGGGCGAGCCGGAAGTCCAGCAATGGGCAGCCGATGCCAACCGCCACACGCCCGAGCTGCACACGCACAGCCGCACCGGCGAGCGCATCGACGCCGTGGATTTCCACCCGAGCTGGCACGCGCTGCTGGCCCTGTTGCGCAGCCAGCAACTGCAGGCCCTGCCCTTCGCGCAGCCGCGCGCGGGCGCATGGGCGGCGCGCACCGCCGGCTACTTCCTGCAGGCGCAGGTGGAATCCGGCTCGCTGTGCCCGCCCACCATGACCTTCGCCAGCATCCCGGTGCTGCGCAAGGAAACCGCATTGTTTGCCGAGCTTGAGCCGCGGCTGTATGCGACCGAGCACGATGCGCGCGACCTGCCGTGGCGCAGCAAGAGCGCGATCATGATCGGGATGGGCATGACCGAGAAGCAGGGCGGCTCGGACGTGCGCGCCAACACCACCGTGGCGCGCGCGGTGCGCGGCGAAGGCCGCGGCGCGGAATACGCGCTGACCGGGCACAAGTGGTTCTTTTCCGCGCCGATGTGCGATGCGCACCTGGTGGTCGCGCGCATGGGCGCCGAAGACGGCCCGCTGTCGTGCTTCTTCGTGCCGCGCTTTCGCGACGACGGCAGCAAGAACGCGGTGCTGATCCAGCGGCTCAAGGACAAGCTCGGCAACCGCTCCAATTCCAGCAGCGAGGTGGAATTCCGAGACGCCACCGGCATCCTGATCGGCGAGGAAGGCCGCGGCATCCCGACCATCATCGAGATGGCCACCGGCACGCGGCTGGACTGCGTGATCGGCAGCGCCGCGATCCTGCGCGCGGCCCTGGTGCAGGCGCTGCACCATGCGCGCCACCGCAGCGCCTTCGGGCGCCTGCTGGCCGACCAGCCGCTGATGCGCAATGTGCTGGCCGACCTGGCGCTGGAATCCGAAGCGGCCACGCTGCTGATGATGGAACTGGGCCACGCCTTCGAGCACGCTGACGATGATCCGCTCGCGGCGGCGTGGAAGCGCGTGGTCACCCCCGCGGCCAAGTTCTGGGTCTGCAAGCGCACGCTGGAAGCCACCGGCGAAGCCATGGAAGTCTGGGGCGGCAACGGCTACGTGGAAGAAGGCCCGATGGCGCGCCTGTACCGCGAGGCGCCGGTCAACTCGATCTGGGAAGGCTCGGGCAACATCATGTGCCTGGACGTGCTGCGCGCGATCCAGCGCAATCCCGACGATGCCGCACGCTTGCTGCAAGACCTGTCGCGCCGCGCCGGCGGCCATCCGGCGGTGCGCGCGGAACTGGCATCGCTGCAGGCGCTGCTGCGCCAGCCGCCGGAATTGCTGGAAGCCAGCGCCCGACGCTTTGCGCAGGGGCTGGTGCTGACCGCACAGGCCGCGCTGATGCTGGCGCATGCCGATACCGAGAATGCCGAGCTGTTCGTCGCCAGCCGGCTGGGACGGCAGCACGGGCGCGTGTTCGGCACCCTGGATGCGGATGCCGACGTGCTCAAGCGGGTGTTTTCGCGCGGCTTCGAAGGCTAGCGATTCAAGCCTCCATCGATTCCAGCACCCGCAGCATCACGCGCGGCGCGTAGCGGATCAGGTCATGCGCGCGCTCGCCGATCATGATGGCGGGTGCATTGATGTTGCCGCCGACCAGGGTCGGCATTACCGACGCATCGACCACGCGCAAGCCCTCGACGCCGCGCACGCGCAATTGCGGGTCGACCACCGCCATCGCATCCATGCCCATGCGGCAGGTGCCCACCGGGTGGTAGATGGTGTCGGCATGCTCGCGGATCATCTCGCGCACGGCAGCGTCGTCACTGCCATCGGCACGCAGGCCGGCGGAATAGAGTTCGCGCCCGCCGAAGCCGGCCAGCTGCGGCTGCGCAAAGATGCTGCGCACGATGCGAACGCCGGCGACCATGTCGTCCAGGTCGCGCGCATCGCTCAGGTATTGCGGGTCGATCAGCGGCGCGCGCCGGATATCGTGCGAGGCCAGCCGCACCTCGCCGCGGCTGCGCGGGCGCAGCACGCAGACATGGCAGGAATAGCCGTGGCCGAAGTTCAGCCGGCGCATGTGGTCATCGGCCATGCCGACCACGAAATGCAGCTGCAGGTCGGGTTCGGGCAGATCCGGGCGGCTGCGCAGGAAGCCGCCTGCCTCGGCGAAGTTGCTTGACATCATGCCGGTGCGCTCGCGGCGGTAGCGCAGCATTTCAGGCACCAGCCGCGCCAGGCCGCCGAACGACACGCCGAACAATTCAGGCACGGCCACGCGCTTGTGCAGCACGATGTCCAGGTGGTCCTGCAGGTTGGCGCCCACGCCGGGCAAGTCATGCACGACGGCGATGCCATGTTCGCGCAAGTGCGCGGCGGGGCCGACGCCCGACACCATCAGCAGCTGCGGCGAGCCGAACGTGCCCGCGCACACGATCACGTCGCGGCGCGCGCGCAGCAGTTGCCGGCGGCCCTCGCGCACCACCTGCACCCCGGCCGCATGGCGGCCTTCGAAGACAATGCGCAGCGCCTGCGTATCGGTCAGCACCCGCAGGTGCGCGCGGCCGCCATTGCAGGCCCGGTCGCGCTTGTTGCCACCGTGCAGGTAGGCACGCGCCGCGTTCCAGCGCTCGCCCGCGTGCTGCGTGACCTGGTACCAGCCCACGCCCTCCTGTTCTTCGCCGTTGAAATCGTCATTGCGCGGAAACCCCGCCTGCTGCGCGGCCTCGATGAAGCGTTCGGCAAAGGGGTTGGGGGTGCGCAGGTCGCTCACGTGCAACGGCCCGTTGCCGCCGTGCAGCGGGTCGTCGTCGCTGCCGGCCAGGCGTTCATTGCACTCGGCGCGGCGGAAGTACGGCAGCACGTCGTCCCACGACCAGCCGTCGCAGCCGGCGGCGGCCCACGCGTCATAATCGGCGGCGCGGCCGCGCGTGTAGATCATGGCGTTGATCGAGGAACTGCCGCCCAGCCCGCGCCCGCGCGGCTGGTAGCCGCGGCGGCCGTTCAGGCCTGGCTGCGGCACGGTTTCATAGCCGTAGTTGCGTGCCCCCGCGCGCGGCAGCAGCGCGGCAAGCGCCGCGGGTGTGCGTACCAGCACATGGTGATCGTGGTGCCCGGCCTCGACCAGGGCAATGGTGTCGTCGCCGCTGTCGGCAAGCCGCCCCGCCAGCGCACAGCCCGCCGAGCCCGCGCCGACGATGACGTAGTCAAAGGTGGTTTCCATCTGTCTCCCCGCGAGTCCGCAGGCGGCGCGCGTGCGTGAGCCGGGCCGCGCCGGTGCATGCGCGCCCTGTCCGTCCAGCGGATGGCAAGCTGTGAGATTCAGTGTAGGCGCTAGCCCGGACGGTGGAGAAGCCCGGTGGCGCGGGCCGCCGGCGCTGCGCAGACGGGCGTTTGAATTGCCCTTCTGGTAGGAAACTTCCATTGCCATGGCTGGCACGCTACCTTATCGTGCGCGGGAACACGCGGACCGCTGCAGCGCCACCCGCCGCGATCCACATCCACTTTCCCCGCACGTCCCTTGCCCAGGAGCGCAGCAATGCGAGAAGTCCCCGACCTGTCGTCCGTCTTTGGCGCCATGCACGCCGCGTCGCGGCGCGACCAGCTGCCCGCCTGGGCCGTGCGCGCCGACCGCCTGCAGCGCCTGCGCCGGCTGGTGACAGAGAACGAGGCTGCGATTGCCGCCGCCATCCACGCGGACTTCACCAACCGGCCGCGGCAGGAAACCGCGCTGCTGGAGGTATTCCCGAGCCTGGGCGGCATCGACGACGCGCTGCGCCACGGCAAGCGCTGGATGCGCGTGCGCCGCGCCGCCACCGGCTTCTGGTTCCGCCCGGGCCGCTCGCGGCTGGTGCCGCAGCCGCTGGGGGTGGTGGGCATCGTGGTGCCCTGGAACTATCCGCTGTACCTGACGGTGGGGCCGCTGGCCGGCGCGCTGGCGGCGGGCAACCGCGCCATGGTGAAGCTGTCGGAATACACGCCGCGCTTTGCGGCCTTGTTCGCGCAACTGGTGCCGCAGCACTTTGCGCCGGACGAGATCGTGGTGGTCAACGGCGATGCCGAGGTGGCGAGCGCCTTTACCGCGCTGCCCTTCGACCACCTGCTGTTCACCGGCTCGACCGCGGTCGGCCACCATGTGATGCGCGCGGCGGCCGCCAACCTGACCCCGGTGACGCTGGAACTCGGCGGCAAATCGCCGGCGATTATCGGCGCCGGTGCCGACCTGCCACGTGCGGTGGAGCGCATCCTGGTGGGCAAGCTGATGAACGCGGGCCAGACCTGCATCGCGCCAGACTACGTGCTGGTGCCGGAAGACCTGCGCGAGCAACTGGTGGAAGCGGCACGCCGGTGCGTGGACCGGCTCTATCCGGACCTGGCGCGCAACCGGGACTACACCAGCATCATCAGCCCGCGCCACTTCGCGCGCCTGGCGGCGCTGGTGGATGAAGCCGCGGCGCAAGGCGCGACCGTGGTGCCGCTGTCCGATGCCCAGCCGGACGCGCAGGCGCGGCGCCTGCCACCGGTGCTGCTGCTGGATGTTCCCGAAGGCGTCACGGCGATGCGCGAAGAGATCTTCGGGCCGGTGCTGCCCGTGGTGACGTACCGCACCCTGGACGAGGCGGTGGACTACATCAATGCGCGCCCGCGACCGCTGGCGTTGTACCTGTTCGAGCGCGACCGCGGCGCCATCGGCCATGTGATGAACCAGACCGTTGCCGGCGGCGTCACGGTCAACGACACGCTGTTCCATATCGCCCAGGACGGCCTGCCCTTCGGCGGGGTCGGCGCCAGCGGCATGGGCGCCTATCACGGCCAGGCGGGCTTCGACACCTTCTCCAAGGTGAAACCGGTGTTCCACCAGGCTGGTCTGAACGGCGCAGGACTGCTCAAGCCGCCCTACGGCAAGACCTTCGAAACCATGTTGCGCCTGCTTCTGCGTTGATCAGGACACCAGCATCGGCCGCCCGAGCATGCGCGACAGCACCGCCTCGGGCGAGTGGGTGTGGTCGGAAATCGCCTGCGGCGCCAGGTAGATGGTCTGCTCCATCATCGCCCGTCCGCGCATGGCCGCGTGCAGCAGCTGGTCGCTGAAGACGATCCAGGTGGAACCCGGCGGGAAGTGGAATTCCTGCTGCGGCACCTTGGCCTGGTAATCCAGGTCGGCCTTGGCCAGGTCATGCAGCTGCAGCATGCGGTGGTCGTATTCCGAGCGCTTGCGCTTGGTGATATGCAGCAGCTTCATCAGCGCCGCCTGCCCCGGCCACAGGCCATGGGTCTTGGGCACGAACTTCTGCGCAAAATCGCCGAACGGCTCACCCACGCGCCACACGCGCGCCGCGGCCGGGTCGATGTTGTGGAACACGCGCAACAGGCGCTTGCCCAGCATCGGGTTGGACGGGAACGAGTCCACGTGCAGGCGGGTGTCATCCTTGCGCCAGCTGACCGGGCGCCCGGCGATCTCGCTGGGCCGCAGCGAGGTGCCGGCGCGCGTCATGTGCGGGATGTATTCCGGGAACAGCGTGCGCACCAGCAATTCGCTGTTGTCGGCGTAGCGGCGGATCAGCGTGTACAGGTCCGCCAGGTCCTGCGGGCTGCCCTGGGCGCCGCGCACCGCGGTGTCGTCGGCGCGCAGGTTGATGTTCTTGGACTTGCCGTCGGAATAGCGGCTGTCCAGGAAGCGCTCTTCGCCCGGCTGGAAACGGAAATTCAGGTTCGGGAAGTACAGCACGGCGCCCTGCTCCAGCTCGCGGCGCAGCGTGGCGCGTTCCTCGGCCGTGACCTGCGGCGCCCAGTCGGCATACGGCTGCGGGCGGATCAGGTTGAGCTGGCCGGCGGCGGGCGGCCGGGTTGAAGTCGAGGGGGCAAGGACAGGCGCTTCGGACATGGCATCCTCTGGAAACGGTCACCAGTGTTTGGGGTGGGCCGCCGGCGTGGCGGCTGGGGATGGCGGGATTTTACTCCCTGCCGCCCGCCGTGGCGCCGGCGTCACGCGGCGACTGGACCAGGATCAAGCCCGCGTAAAAAAACCCCGCTGGCCCTTGCGGGCCGGCGGGGCTTGCCGTCAGTGCTGCTGGCGCGGGTGGCGCTTACAGGCCGGCCGCGGCGCGCAGGGCAGCCGCCTTGTCGGTGGCTTCCCACGAGAATTCCGGCTCTTCGCGGCCGAAGTGGCCGTAGGCGGCGGTCTTCTCGTAGATCGGGCGCAGCAGGTCCAGCATCTGCACGATGCCCTTCGGGCGCAGGTCGAAGTGCTCCTGCACCAGCTCGGCGATCTTGGCGTCGGGGATCTTGCCGGTGCCTTCGGTGTAGACCGTCACGTTGATCGGGCGGGCCACGCCGATGGCGTAGCTGACCTGCACCTGGCACTGGCGCGCCAGGCCCGAGGCCACCACGTTCTTGGCCACGTAGCGCGCGGCGTAGGCGGCCGAGCGGTCGACCTTGGACGGGTCCTTGCCCGAGAACGCGCCGCCACCGTGGGGCGAGGCGCCGCCGTAGGTATCGACGATGATCTTGCGCCCGGTCAGGCCGCAGTCGCCCTGCGGGCCGCCGATGACGAAGCGCCCGGTCGGGTTCACCAGGTACTTGGTTTCCTTCAGCATCTCGGCCGGCAGCACCGGCTTGATGATTTCCTCGATCACGGCTTCGCGGATCTGGGCCTGGGTGATGTCGGGCGAATGCTGGGTCGACAGCACCACGGTATCCACGCTGTGCGGCTTGCCGTCGACATAGCGCACCGTCACCTGGGACTTGGCGTCCGGGCGCAGCCAGGGCAGGCGGCCATCGCGGCGCAGCAGCGACTGGCGCTCGACCAGGCGGTGGGCGTAGTAGATCGGGAACGGCATCAGTTCCGGGGTCTCGTCGCAGGCGTAGCCGAACATCAGGCCCTGGTCGCCGGCACCCTGGTTGAGGTAGTCGTCGGAAGCACGATCCACGCCCTGGGCGATGTCGGGCGATTGCTTGTCATAGGCGACCAGCACCGCGCAGCCCTTGTAGTCGATCCCGTACTCGGTATTGTCGTAGCCGATGCGCTTGATGGTGTCGCGCGCGATCTGGATGTAGTCGACGTTGGCGGTCGTGGTGATTTCCCCGGCCAGCACCACCAGACCGGTGTTGCAAAGCGTCTCAGCTGCCACACGCGCGTACTTGTCCTGGGCCAGGATGGCGTCCAGGACGGCGTCGGAAATCTGGTCGGCGACCTTGTCGGGATGGCCTTCGGAGACGGATTCCGAAGTAAAAAGGAAGTCGTTTGCCACGAACTTATTCTCCAGGTTGGCTATTGCGTGCCAGCCCGATCGGTTCATGGCGGCGACGCTTTAGCGGTATTTCAAGCAGCCCGGTTAGAGCCGCATCGCCCCGCAAGTTGTCAGTTAACTCGGCGATACACGCTATTATACGCGCCTGCCGGACTCGTTGCAGCGCGCCAGGGGCGCCGGCGCAACACCAGCGCCGCCTTGGCGCGCGCTGGCCGTGCGCCTTGCCGGATGTCGGCACGCTGCGCGCGGATCTGAATACCGCCATCGAAAAAAACGCCTGTTGGCCCGCCCGTTTTCCGGCACGGACGCGCGACAGGCTCGCTTTTCGCGCCTGATGACCTTTCTTTTCTGGCTGATCTCCCGTTTTCCGCTCCGCCTGCTTCAAGCCTTGGGAGGCGTGCTTGGGCTAGTCGCGGCGAGACTACCCGGCCGCTATAGCCAGCGCCTGAGGGAAAACTTCCGCCTCGCGTTTCCGGATGCGACCGACGCGATGATCGACGAAGCCGGCCGCTCGGCCGGGCGCATGATCATCGAGATGCCTTACTTCTGGAGCCGCAGCCAGATCGGCGCGAAGCTGCATGGCTTCGACGACGACATGTGGCCGGCCTTGGGGGCGCTGCAAGCGCGCGGCAAGGGGCTCATCATCCTGACGCCGCACCTGGGCTGCTTTGAAGTGCTGCCTCAGTCCCACGCCTTGCTGCGCCCGGTCACCGCCCTGTTCAAGCCGCCGCACCAGCCGTGGCTGCGCGACTGGATCGAGAAAATGCGTACGCGCCCCAATATGCACATGGCGCCGGCCACGCCACGCGGCGTGCGCATGCTGGTCAAGGCACTCAAGCGCGGCCAGGCGGTGGGCATCCTGCCGGACCAGGTCCCGACCGGCGGTGAAGGCAACTGGGCGCCGTTCTTTGGCAAGCCGGCCTACACCATGGCGCTGGTGCACCGGCTGCAGCAACTGACGCAGGCGCCGGTGGTGGTGGTGTTTGCCGAGCGGCTGCCGCGCGGCGCGGGCTATCGCGGCCACTACCGCGTGATCGACGGCGGCGGCATGCTGCCCGAGGATGCCGCCGAGGCCGCCGGCGTGATCAACCGCCATATCGAACAACTGGTGGCCATGGCGCCCACGCAGTACCTGTGGGGCTACCACCGCTACAAGCATCCGGCCGGCGCCGAGCTGCCGCCTGACTATGCCGCCAGCACCGCGACCAAGACGACCACTGATCCTTCCCTTTCATGAGCCGCGTGTTCACCTGGCTCGGCATCGGACTGCTGACGGTGCTGGGCAAGCTGCCATATCCGTTTGTTGCCCGCTTCGGCGAAGGACTGGGCCGCCTGCTCTACCTGGTCCCCAGCGAACGCCGCCGCGTGGTGCGGGCAAACCTGCGCCTGTGCTTCCCTGACAAGACCGAGGCCGAGATCGACGAACTGTCTCGCGAGAGCTTCCGCATCCTGTTCCGCAGCTTTGCCGAACGCGGCATCTTCTGGACCGGCAGTGAAGCGCAGATGCGCCGCTGGGTGCAGATCGACGACCAGGCCGACCTGGTGGCGCTGGATGGCACCCCGCATATCCTGGTGACGCTGCACCTGTCGGGCGTGGAAGCCGGTGCGATCCGGCTCACCATCCACCTGCGCGAGCATCTCGACCGCTCCGGCGCGTCGCTCTATACCAGGCAGAAGAACGACCTGTTCGACCACTTCCTGAAGCGCGCGCGTGGCCGCTTCGGCGCCAACATGATCTCGCGCAACGACAGCGCGCGCGACATCCTGCGCTGCCTGAAGAAAGGCGAGGCCCTGCAGCTGATCGCCGACATGGATTTCGGCGAGCGCGACTCGGAGTTCGTGCCGTTCTTCGGCGTGCAGGCGCTGACACTGACCTCGGTGTCGCGGCTGGCGCGCCTGACCGGGGCCAAGGTGGTGCCGATCTATACCGAGATGCTGCCCGACTACCAGGGCTATGTGCTGCGCATCCTGCCGCCCTGGGAAGACTACCCCGGCGCAAGCGTCACCGACGACACGCGCCGCATGAATGCCTTCTTCGAGGACTGCATCCGCCCGCGCGTGCCCGAGTACTACTGGGTGCACAAGCGCTTCAAGCACCGCCTGCCGGGCGAGCCCGAGATCTACTGAGCGCGCCGGCACGTCCGGCGCCGTGCAGCTACAATCCCCACCATGAAACTCCAGTTCACCAAGATGCACGGCGCGGGCAACGACTTTGTCGTGCTCGACGGCATCCACCAGCAGATCGACCTGACCCCGGCGCAATGGCGTGCGCTGGCCAGCCGGCATTTCGGCGTTGGCGCTGACCAGATCCTGATCGTTGAAAAGCCGTCCCGCCCCGATGTCGACTTCCGCTACCGCATCGTCAATGCCGATGGCAGCGAGGTGGAGCACTGCGGCAACGGCGCGCGCTGCTTTGTGCGCTTTGTCACCGACAAGGGCATGACCGACAAGCGCTCGGTGCGCGTCGAGGTGATGAACGGCGTCATTACCCTGACGCTGCAGGACGACGGCCAGGTCACGGTGGACATGGGTGCGCCCGAACTGGAACCGGCGCGCGTGCCGTTCCGTGCCGAAGGCCTGCCCACCCGCGCGGAAGGCGCGGACACGCTCTACGGCCTGGAGGTCAACGGCCGCACCGAATGGATCTCGGCGGTATCGATGGGCAATCCGCACGCGGTGCAGGTGGTGGACGACGTGGAGAACTTCCCGGTGCTGCAGGACGGCCCGGTGGTGGAGCACCATGCCGCCTTCCCCAACCGCGTCAATGCCGGCTTCATGCAGGTGCAGGACCGCCATGCCATCCGGCTGCGCGTCTACGAGCGCGGTGCCGGCGAAACCCTGGCCTGCGGCACCGGCGCCTGCGCGGCCGTGGTGGCCGGCATCCGGCGCGGCCTGCTGGACTCGCCGGTGCGGGTGCATACCCACGGCGGCGAACTGACCATTGCCTGGGACGGCGGCGCGGAACCGGTGCGCATGACCGGCCCGGCCACCACCGTGTTTGAAGGCAGCATTGACCTGGCAGCCCTGCCGGCCTGACCATAGGGGCTGTGCGCCCCTGTCCACACGCCCCGCATTCCTTGCCGCGGAGCCCCGGCCGGGGCGCCCATTCCCTTGATCTTGCTGGTCAGACCGATGGAGCGCCCATGCCGCTGGACGATTTCCGCATTACCTCGGGCAAGCGTTTTCGCCTTGCCGGCTTCGACCCGGGCAGCAAGCCGCTGTCGTGCGGCAAGAAAGAAGAAGACCTGGCCCGCATCATCGAGCTGAGCAACGCCCTCGACGCGCAGCAGGACATCTTCTACGCCGAGCACCGGCGCAAGCTGCTGGTGGTGCTGCAGGGCATGGATACCAGCGGCAAGGACGGCACCGTGCGCGGCGTGTTCCGCAGCTTCGATCCGCTGGGCATCCGCGTGGTGGGCTTCAAGTCCCCGTCGCCGGAGGAACTCGCGCGCGACTACCTGTGGCGCATCCACCTGCAGGTACCGAAGACGGGCGAGATCGTGGTCTTCAACCGCAGCCACTATGAAGACGTGCTGATCACGCGCGTGCACAACTGGATCGACGCCGCCGAGTGCGAGCGGCGCTTCCGCCAGATCCGGGACTTCGAGTCGATGCTGACCGAGACCGGCACCACCATCGTCAAGTGCTTCCTGCACATATCCCGCGACGAGCAGAAGGCACGGCTCGAAGCGCGCCTGGCAGACCCGGATAAACACTGGAAGTTCGACACCAACGACCTCGCCGAGCGCAAGCACTGGAAGGCCTACATGGACGCCTACGAGGCTGCCATCATGGCGACCAGCACGCCCGAATGCCCGTGGTACGTGGTGCCGGCCGACTCCAAGACACACCGCAACCTGATGGTGGCGGAGATCCTGACCAAGGTCTTCGAGGACCTGAAGCCGGCCTACCCGCCCGCCCGGCCGGAACTGGCCAGTATCAAGGTCGACTGAGCCGCCCGGCCGCCTCAGCCACCGTTGCCGCGGTGCACGTCGTGCGTGACGAAGGGGTGCTCGCGGCTGGGCATCGCCAGCCATTGCGGGTGGCGCAGGGTCTGGCGGATATCGTCCAGCCCGCTGGTCCAGTGCTCATGCATGGTGAGCGCGCCGAACTGGTAGTCCTTGGCCAGGTTCTCGAACGACTTGTCGCGGTAGATCAGCTGGATCACGTTGCGGCGCGCGTCGCAGGCCTGCTCCGCCGCGCGGCGGTACCAGGCGTTGTCGCGCTTTGACGGCGGCACCAGCGCCATCACCTCGTTGAGCATGCGCCGCATGTTCTGCTGCTCGCGCATGTAGTCGGTAATGGCCCGCGTGCGGCTGGAATACTGGATGTCCTTCTGGCGCTCGGCCACGTCGACCAGGTCGTGCGGCAGCTTGCCGCGCGCGCTCCACAGGTCGACCTGGAAGATCAGCGCATCGCGCCGCGGCTGCGCGGTCAGCACCTCGGCCAGCGGTGTGTTCGACACCAGCCCGCCATCCCAGTAGTACTCGCCATCGATCTCCACCGCCGGAAAGCCCGGCGGCAGCGCGCCCGAGGCCATGAAATGCTCGGGGCAGAGCTTGTCGCGGGTATTGTCGAAGTAGGCGAAATTGCCGGTGCGCACATTGACCGCCCCCACCGAGACGCGCATCAGGTCGGGGCGGTGGTTGATCAGGTCGAAGTCGGCAAAGCGCTCGAGCGTCGCCTTCAGCGGCGTGGTGTCGTAGAAGCTGACATGGCTCGGGTCCGAGTAGCGCGACATCAGCTCCGGCCAGCCGCGCGGCTGGAAGAAGCCACGCTGGCCTTCCAGCATGGCACGCGCCGCATGCAGGCCATCGAACCAGATCCGCATCGGCTCGGGCCAGCCTTCGGCATGGTCGGCGAACCAGGTGTGCGACAGGCTGGGCAACCACGGCTGCGCGCAGATGTACTCCCAGAAGGCGCGCAGTTGTTCCACGCGGCGCTGGGGCGGATTGCCGGCGATGATGGCGGCGTTGAGCGCACCGATCGAGATGCCGGCAACCCAGTTCGGGTAGATGCCGCCCTCGGCAAGGCCCTGGTACACGCCGGCCTGGTAGGCCCCGAGCGCGCCGCCGCCCTGCAGCACCAGCGCGCGCACGGCATAGGCCTCGTGCGCCGGCCGGTCCGGGGCCTTGGCGGCCCGGCGCACCGGCTTGCGCGGCTGCACCTGCGCGCCGCGCTCGGCCAGCGAATCGCCATTGCCGGCCGATTCCGCCCTTGTGGATGGCGTTGCCGCCTGCTGCCCTGCCCGTTCCTGCCGCTCTTTTGCCGCCACGCCGCGCCCCCTCCCAGTCTGAAAGTCAGCCGTCCGCCCGCTGTCCGCGGATTGGGCACCGGTGTCCGGCGCCCATGTTCATCAACGGATTCAGACGCCGTAGCGCTGACGATAGGCCGCCACGGCCTGGCGCGAAGCCCCCAGCGCCGGGTCCTGCGACGCATCCAGGTACGCCAGCAGGTCCTTCAGGCTGGCGATCGCGATCACCGGGATGCCGAATTCGCGCTGCACGTCCTGCACGGCGGAATGGGTGCCGACCTGCTCGGCGGTACCGCTCTTTTCCATGCGGTCCAGTGCGATCAGCACCGCGGCCGGCTCGGCGCCGGCGGCGCGGATCATGTTTACCGATTCGCGCACCGAGGTACCGGCGGAGATCACGTCGTCGACGATGACCACCTTGCCCTGCAGCTTGGCCCCGACCAGGGTGCCGCCTTCGCCGTGGTCCTTGGCTTCCTTGCGGTTGTAGGCGAAGCCGACATCACGTCCCATGCCCGCCAGCGCCACCGCGGTGGCCGACGCCAGCGTGATGCCCTTGTAGGCCGGCCCGAACAGCACGTCGAACTGCACGCCCGAGGCCAGCAGCGTTTTGGCATAGAATTGCGCCACCTCGCCCAGCATCGCGCCCTGGTTGAACAGGCCCGCGTTGAAGAAGTAAGGCGACTTGCGGCCGGCCTTGGTGACGAACTCGCCAAACGACAGCACGCCCGCATCGAGCGCAAAGCGGATAAAGGTCTGGCTGAGGTCGGCCCCCGCGGGCGGTTTCTGCTGCGTCATCATTTCTCTCTGAATTCAAAATTTCCCCGAATGTTACGGATTATCAGCGCCAACCTCAACGGCATCCGCTCCGCGTCGAAGAAGGGCTTTTTCGACTGGATGGGCAAGCAGGACGCAGACATGGTCTGCGTGCAGGAACTGAAGGCACAGGCCGCCGACATGACGGAAGCGTTCCTTGCGCCACATGGCTACCACGGCTATTTCCATTACGCCGAGAAGAAGGGCTACAGCGGCGTAGGCCTCTACACGCGGCATCAGCCCGAGCGCGTGGTTACCGGCTTCGGCATTCCCGAGTTCGACAACGAAGGCCGCTATGTGGAAGTGCAGTACCCGCACCTGGCGGTGATCTCGGTGTACGTGCCGTCCGGCTCCAGTGGCGAGGAGCGCCAGCAGGCCAAGTTCCGCTTCATGGAGTCCTTCCTGCCGCACCTGCTGCAACTGAAGGCAAGCGGGCGCGAGATCGTGCTGTGCGGTGACGTGAACATTGCGCACAAGGAAATTGACATCAAGAACTGGAAGGGCAACCTGAAGAACTCAGGCTTCCTGCCGGAAGAACGCGCCTGGATCGGCGAACTGTTCGACACCCACGGCTATGTCGACGTGTTCCGCAAGCTGGACCCGCGCCCTGACCAGTACACGTGGTGGAGCAACCGCGGCCAGGCCTACGCCAAGAACGTCGGCTGGCGCATCGACTACCACCTTGCCACGCCCAGGATCGCCGACACCGCGCATCTTTGCTCGATCTACAAGGACGAGAAGTTCAGCGACCACGCGCCGCTGTCGATCGACTACGACTATCCGCTCTGAGCACTGCGCTTACGCCGCCCGAATCTCTTCGAGTAGTTCCGGGTGGCGGTCAAGCAGCTTGAGCAGCTTGACCAGCGCCAGCGGCGGCTTGGTCCGGCCGGTCTCGTAGCGCGAGAACGCGTTGACCCCGCCGCCGAAGATCTCGGCAGCTTCGCGCTGGTCGAGGCGGAGTTTCTTGCGCACGCCGGTGATATAGGCCGGATCGACAAGCGAGGCGTTGACCTGCTTGTTGAAGGCGAGCATCGCATCGCTCACCCAGTCGCTGTCGCGAGGCAGCACGCCCTCGCCGCACTTGGGACACCATTGCCCCGGCACATCGCGAATTACGGTTGTTTCACCACGATACGTATAAGGCATGTCGCGAATCCCCGCCTCGAGATCCGCGCCACCGCACTCAGGACACTTCATCTGGCCTCTCCTTTGACTGTCTGCGCCGCTGCTACCTCAACTTGAAGGAAACGACCCGCACCTCATCGGTGACCGTGAGCTTCACATTCAAGGCGCCTTGCGGCGTGACAGGCCTGTAGACGTCCTGCCAAACCCTGTGGTCTTCATACGTTGTCATGCTCTTGTAGAAGTCCGCCGGACCCAGCTGCATCAGGATTTCGCGGACACCGCTCCATCGCAGACCCATCATCGCCGCATGGGAATAGGCCGCAAACGTCATTTCCATCTTGCCGGCTGCCAGCAATGCCTTCACGTCCCATAGCCTGTAATGCGCCGCCCCCTTTTCCATGCAAATTAACCCACTTGGTTAAATCCTGCAAGCCCGGAACTGTGCCAGATCGCAACAAATCCCATCGGTACAAACCCCTGCGATCAGCCCCCATCCCCGCTACAATGCAGGTTCCCTACCGCATGCGGCAGGGGACATTTCGCATTTCCCGCACTTCATTGAGTGAGTCAGCCATGGTTTTCAAAGTGTTCGTCGATGGTCAGGAAGGCACCACCGGTCTCCGGCTGCTTGACTATCTTTCCGGCCGTTCCGACGTGGAACTGCTGCGCATTGCCGATGACAAGCGCAAGGACCCGGCCGAACGAGCACGATTCCTGAACGCCGCCGACGTCGCTTTCCTGTGCCTGCCCGACGTGGCCTCGCGCGAGGCGGTGTCGCTGGTGACCAACCCGAGCACCTGCGTGATCGACGCCAGCACGGCGTTCCGCACCACCGACAGCTGGGCCTACGGCCTGCCCGAGCTGGCGCGCGGCCAGCGCGAGAAGATCCGCGCCAGCAAGCGCATTGCGGTGCCGGGCTGCCACGCCAGCGCCTTCGTGCTGGCGGTGCGTCCGCTGGTGGACGCCGGCGTGCTGCCGGCCGACTATCCGGTTTCGGCGTTCTCGCTGACCGGCTACAGCGGCGGCGGCAAGTCGATGATTGCCGAGTTCGAAGCCGGCGGTAACCCGAAGCTGGACAGCCCGCGCCCGTACGCGCTGGGCCTGGAACACAAGCACCTGCCCGAGATGCGCGTGCAGGCCGGCCTGGCGCAGGCGCCGGTCTTCAACCCGATCGTCGGCAACTTCCTGAAGGGCCTGGCGGTGACGGTGCCGGTGTTCACGGACCGGCTGGCGCGCAAGGTCAGCCCCGAGCAGATCGTCGAGATCTACCGCAAGCACTATGAAGGCGAGCAGTTCGTGCGCGTGATGCCGTACAACAGCGCCGACAACCTCGATGGCGGCTTCTTCGACGTGCAGGCCAACAACGACACCAACCGGGTCGACCTGTTCGTGTTCGGCAATGCCGAGCGCCTGAACCTGGTGGCCCGCCTGGACAACCTGGGCAAAGGCGCGGCCGGCGCGGCGGTGCAATGCATGAACGTGCATGTGGGCGCCGACGAGGCCACGGGGCTGCGCGCCTGACTCAGCGGCAAGCCCTGAATGAGGAAAAAGCCGGCATTGCCGGCTTTTTTCATTTGCGCCAGCGGACCGCTCAGCGTTGCAGCGGCTTCTGCCGGTCGTCGTCGCCGCTGTCCACCGGCGCGCCGCCCAGGCCCGCCATGTTGGCGCGGTATGGCGGCAGCCTCTCCACCGTGGTATTGCTCGCGCGCGCATAGAGCGGCAGCACCTCCGGCAGGTGCTTCTCCAGGTCGGCGATGCGGCTGCGCCCGGACGGATGCGTGGACAGGAACTCGGTGCCGGACTGGCTCACCTTGCCCATCTTCTGCCACAGCGACACCGCGGCGCGCGGATCATAGCCGGCGCGCGCGGCGATATCCATGCCGATCAGGTCCGCCTCGGATTCATCCGCACGCGAGAAGCGCAGCGTCAGCAGGTGGGCGCCGGTGCCGAGCGCCATATTGCCAAGGTTGCCGAAGCCGAACAGCTGCGAGATCACGTTGGCGCCGAGGTTGGTGATCTCGGACTTGGCGGCGCGCTCGCGCGCATGCTCCTGCAGCGCGTGGGCGATCTCGTGGCCCATCGCCATGGCGATCTCGTCGTCGGTCAGCTTGAGCTGGTCGAGCAACCCGGTATAGAAGGCGATCTTGCCGCCCGGCATGCAGAACGCATTGACCTGCCTGGAGCCGATCAGGTTGATCTCCCACTGCCACTGCCGCGCGCGCTCGTTCCAGCGTGCGGTCTGCGGCAGCAGCCGCTTGCCGATCGTGCGCAGGCGCACCAGCTGCGGGTTGTCGGCGGCGGCCAGTGCATGCTTGGCGATGGCTTCCTGCTTGAGCTGCTCATATTCTTGCGCGGCCTGCTGCTCGATGGCCTCGACCGGCACGATCTTGCGCACGGCCGAGCCGCTGCGGTCCAGCCGGATGCCGCCAGCCTCGCTGTCCTGCGCCTGGGCGGGCAGGCACCAGGCCATGGGCGCCGCCACCGCGGCCAGCGCCAGCGCGCGCACCAGCCGGTCACGGGTAGGACGCTGAACACCTTGCAGGCGGCGGAGCATTTGCGGTTCCTCGGACGCAGTGGAAGACCAGGCAGGCGGATCGGTGATCCGCGGCAACGATGCCGTGCCGCATGTGGCGGGCAGGCAAACAGGTGATGCAATAATACACGGCGCCCGCGCAGCCGCGCGGCGCTTCACGCCGGCCCGTTCATGACCTTCCAGACCTACCTCGATATCTTCCGCAACCGCCGCATCGGCGCCATGCTGGCGCTGGGCTTCGCCTCCGGGCTGCCGCTGGCGCTGACCTCCGGCACCTTGCAGGCATGGATGACGGTCGAGGGGCTGGATATCAAGACCATCGGCTTCTTCTCGCTGGTGGGCCAGGCCTATATCTTCAAGTTCCTGTGGGCGCCGCTGATGGACCGCTACACGCCGCCGCTGCTGGGGCGGCGGCGCGGCTGGCTGCTGGTGACGCAGGTGGGGCTGGTGCTGGGCATCGCCGGCATGGCCTTCTGCCCGCCGCGCGAGGCGCTGTGGACGCTGGCCGCGCTGGCCACGCTGGTGGCCTTCCTGTCGGCCTCGCAGGACATCGTCTTCGACGCCTACAGCACCGACGTGCTGCGCCCGCCCGAGCGCGGCGCCGGCGCGGCGGTCAAGGTGTTGGGCTACCGGCTGGCGATGCTGGTTTCGGGCGGCCTGGCGCTGTGGCTGGCCGACCGCGTGCTGGGCTGGCAGCAGACCTACCTGCTGATGGCGGCACTGATGGGCGTGGGCATCGTCACGCTGCTGTGGGCGCCGGAACCGGACGTCCCCGCGCGCGCGCCGCGCTCGCTGGAAGAGGCGGTGGTAGGGCCGCTGCGCGACTTCTTTGGCCGCCAGGGCGCATGGTGGCTGCTGCTGCTGATCGTGCTGTACAAGCTCGGCGACGCCTTTGCCGGCAGCCTGTCGACCACCTTCCTGATCCGCGGCGTGGGCTTCTCGGCGGGCGAGGTGGGCATCGTCAACAAGACCCTGGGGCTGGCCGCCACCATCATCGGCGCGCTGTTCGGCGGCACGCTGATGGTGCGCCTGGGCCTGTACCGCTCGCTGATGCTGTTCGGCGTGCTGCAGGCGGTGTCTAACCTGGGCTACTGGATCCTGGCGGTGACGCCGCCGCACCTGTGGACCATGGGCGCGACCATTGCGGTCGAAAACCTGTGCGGGGGCATGGGCACGGCGGCCTTCGTCGCGCTGCTGATGACGCTGTGCAACCGCTCGTTCTCGGCCACTCAGTACGCGCTGCTGTCGGCGCTGGCGTCGGTGGGCCGGGTCTACGTGGGGCCCTCGTCGGGCTATATGGTCGAGGCCTGGGGCTGGGCGCCGTTCTACCTGGGCACCGTGGTGGTGGCGCTGCCCGGCGTGATGCTGCTCTGGGCCATGCGCCACACCGTGCATCGCTACGAGGCCCAGGCGCGCGAAGCGATCGCCTGAGCCCGCGCCTGCCTCATTCCTTGTAGTAGACGACCTGATGCGAGCTGGCGATCAGCTCGCCGCCGGCACTCCATAGCTGCGCGCGCTGGTCGAAGAAGCCCTGCCTGAACACCTGCGCCTGCGCGCTGGCCAGCACGTGGCTGTCGCCCAGCGCAGCCAGCGTGGCCGCATCGGCATGGAAATAGGTGGTCATCGAGACCGTGCCGGCCGGTACGAAGCCCGCGCGCTTGAGGAAGATGCGCGGGTAGAAGCTGTCGGCCCAGGCCGCCACCGCGGCAAAGTCCGGCGTGCGCGCCGGCGCGTCGCGCAGCCAGAACTGCGTCAGGCTGTCCGGGTGCTCGGTGCCGGCCTCGGCAGTCGGCTTGGCGCCGCGCACCGGGCGCATGTCGTAGGACTTGAGCCAGCGCACCGGCGCAAACCCGCTCATGGGCGGGAGGGCGTCGGCCGCCGGCACCTCCGGCATCAGCGCCTCGCCGCAGGCCCAGGTCTCGCGGCGCACCGCAAACATGGCGGTGGCGGTGGTGGCCACGGCATCGCCCTGACGCAGTTCCAGCGTCCAGTGCTGGGTCGAGCGGTTGGTGCGCACCGGGCGCGCCTCGATCTCGAACGGCCCCTCGGCGATCGGCCCGGCAAAGTTGACCGTCAGCGAGACCGGGTCGCCCAGGCGCTGCGGATGGTCCAGCGCCGCCTGCAGCAGCGTGGCGGCGGTGATGCCGCCGAACGGGCCGATCATGTTCCAGTACTCGGGCGTGGTGCGGCCCAGGAAGCGGTGCTCGCCGGCCGGCTCCAGCGCCAGCGCGTCGTCAAAGGGATGGAGCGGGCTGGCGGCGGTGGCCGCCTGGGTCTGGGGCGCAGTGGACATGGCTGGTATGGGTTGGTGACTCGCAGGGAATAGCACGATCGTTCGATGCGCTGCCTACACTAACCGTAGTCAGCGTTCGGGTCAAGACGTCAATCCTCCAGCCGCTGGCACCGTGGCGCCCGCATCAGCCTTGCACCCGCCGCCGCAGCGGCAGGCTCCAGCCCAGTTGGTTAGCGACCACGCCCAGCAGCACCAGCGCCATCCCGGCGATCTGCAGCGGACCCAGCACGACGCCGAACACCATCACGTCGATCACGATCGCCACCAGCGGATAGATGAAGGACAGCGTCGCGATCGACACCACGTTGAGCCGCTGGAACGCGCCATACAGCAGCGTGTACATCACGCCCGTATGCACCAGCCCCAGCGCCAGCAGCGCGGCCCAGGTGCTGGTGCCATAGCTGCCGGCCGCGGGATGTGCCAGCGGCGCCAGCATCAGCACGCCCAGCACCATCTGCAGCCCGGCAATCTGGCCTGGCGGAATCGCCTGCAGCCGCCGCGTGGCCAGGGTCGTCACCGCATACAGCAGTGCCGCCAGCAGGCCCAGGCCGATACCGGCCAGCATCGCAGTGCCAGTGGCGCCATGCTCAAGCCCGGTGATCAGCATCACCCCGGCAAAGGCCAGCACCAGCCACGGCAGTCGTGCGAACGGGAACGGCTCGCGCTGGATCACCGAGGTCAGCAGCAGCAGGAAGAACGGCTGGGTGTGGTAGACCACCGTGGCAATGGCGATGCCGCTGTACGCATACGCCGAGAACAGCGCCAGCCAGTTGAGCACCAGTGTGACGCCGCCCAGCGCCAGCCAGCCAAGCTGCGCGCGGCTCATCCGAACCCAGCCGCGCTGCAGCGTCAGCACGCCCAGCAGCGCCGCGCCGCCGAACAGGCAGCGGAAGAAGACCACATCGAGCGGCGGCTGGCCGCTGGTGACCACGAACCAGCCGATGGTGCCAGACAGCAGCATGGCCGCGACCATGCGCCAGGCGCCGCCTGGCAAGGGTTGTTGCGAGGGCATGACGGACTCCGGTCAGACAATGGCCGCATTGTTCCATCATGCGATCTGCTCAACAATCTCGTCAGAGATCAATTAGTATTTGATTTAAAGTCAAAAAAAGAGGACGTGCCATGCCGGATATGCCACTTAATGCGATGGCCGTGTTTGCGCGCGTGGTCGAGTGCGGCAGCTTCTCGGCTGCCGCACTCGACCTGGGCATGACGCCGTCGGCGGTCAGCCGGCACGTCTCCCGGCTGGAAGCCACGCTCGGCGCCAGCCTGCTGCAGCGGACCACGCGCGCCTTTGCACTGACTGAACTGGGCCAATCGGTCTACGCCGCCTGCGCCCGCATGACCGCGGCAGCGCGCGACGTCACCGCGCTGGCCGGTGAGCACGGCGGCACGCCGCATGGCGTGCTGCGCGTGAGCGCGCCGGTCTCGTTCGGGCAGGCCTGGCTGGCGCCGCGGCTGCCGGCGCTGCTGGCCAGATACCCGGGGCTGGACCTGCAGCTGACGCTGGCCGACCGCATGGTCGACCTGGTCGAAGAAGGGATGGACGTGGCCGTACGCATCGCGCGCGAACTGGCACCCGGGCTGGCCGCGCGCCCGCTGCGCGAGGTGCGCTACCGGCTGGTGGCCTCGCCCGGCTACCTGGCCCGCCACGGCACGCCGGCCACGCCCGCCGACCTGCCCGCCGCACGCTGCCTGTACCTCGGCTACGGCAACTTCGGCGAGCGCTGGGCCATGCGCCACCAGGCCAGCGGCGAGAAAGTGGAGGTGCGCATCCCGCCGCGCCTGACGCTGAACAACAGCCTGGCGATCATGAGCATGGTGGAGCGCGATGCCGGCATCGGGCTGGTGCCGGACTTCTCATTGGGCGATGCGCTGGACCAGGGCCGGGTCGTCACCGTGCTGGCCGACTGGGACATCCTCGAGCCCTACATCGGCACGGCCTACGCGGTCTACACGCCCACCCGGCATGTACCGCCCAAGGTGCGCGCCTTTGTCGATCATCTGGCCGGCACCGCCGGCGACGCGCCGCGCTGACGCCTCAGGCCGCGCAGACCCGGTACACCGCCAGGCTGCCGCGCCAGTTGCCGCCCCAGTTGACGGTCACGCCCTCGTGCATCACCACGCGGTCGATCACGCGCAGGCCGACCTTGGGCGCCAGCGCCTCGAAGTCGCTGATGGTCAGCACGCGCACGTTGGGCGTGTTGTACCACTGGTAGGGCAGCGATTCCGACACCGGCATGCGGCCGCGGAACACCGACAGCCGGTGCGGCCAGTAGCCGAAGTTCGGGAACGACACGATGCACTCGCGCCCCACCCGCAGCGTGTCGCGCAGCACCTGCGCGGTGTTGTGGATGGTCTGCAGCGTCTGCGACAGGATCACGGTGTCGAAGCTCTTGTCCTCGAACAGCGCCAGCCCGCCCTCCAGGTTCTGCTGGATGACATGGACGCCCTTCTGCGCGCACGCCAGCACGCCTTCGTCGCGGATCTCGATGCCGTAGGCCTGCACGTCGAGCTCGTCCTGCAGCACGCGCAACAGGCTGCCGTCGCCGCAGCCCAGGTCGAGCACGGTGGAATGGGGTTCGATCCAGCGCGCGATCGCGCGGAAGTCGGGGCGCAGCGCCAGGATATTGGGATTGGCCAGGGCGTTCATGCGCCGATCTCCTCTGCGATGCGGTCGTAGTAGGCGCGCATCAGGTTGTGATAGCGCGGGTCGTCGAGCAGGAAGGCGTCGTGGCCGTGCGGCGCATCGATCTCGGCGTACGAGACCGGGCGCTTGTTGTCCAGCAGCGCCTTGACCAGCTCGCGGCTGCGGCTGGGCGCGAAGCGCCAGTCGGTGCCGAAGCTCGCCACCAGGAAGCTGGCCTGGGTCTGCGCCATCGCGCGCGTCAGGTCGCCGCCGAAGGCCAGCGCCGGGTCGAAGTAGTCGAGCGCGCGCGTGATCAGCAGGTAGGTGTTGGCGTCGAAGTACTCGGCGAACTTGTCGCCCTGGTAGCGCAGGTAGCTCTCCACCTGGAACTCGACATCGAAGGAGAAGCGGATGTCGTCGGTCTTCAGCTCGCGGCCGAATTTCTCGGCCATGTCCTCGTCCGACAGGTAGGTGATATGGCCGATCATGCGCGCCACGCGCAGGCCGCGCTTGGGCTTGACGCCATGCGCGTAGTAGTTGCCGCCGTGGAAATCAGGGTCCGACAGGATGGCACTGCGCGCGACCTCGTTGAAGGCGATGTTCTGCGCCGACAGCTTGGGCGTGGACGCGACCACAATGCAGTGGCGCAGGCGTTCCGGGTACAGCAGGCTCCAGGCCACCGCCTGCATGCCGCCCAGGCTGCCGCCCATCACCGCGGCGAACTGCGTGATGCCGAACGCGTCGGCCACGAGCGCCTGCGCATTGACCCAGTCCTCCACCGTCACCACCGGGAACGCCGCGCCGTAGGGCGCGCCGGTGGCCGGGTTGAGGCTCATCGGTCCGGTCGAGCCGAAGCATGAGCCCAGGTTGTTGACGCCGATGACGAAAAAGCGATTGGTATCGAGCGGCTTGCCGGGCCCGACCATGTTGTCCCACCAGCCCACGTCGCGCGGGTCTTCCGCATAGACGCCGGCCACATGGTGCGAGGCATTGAGCGCGTGGCACACCAGCACCGCGTTGGAGCGGGCCGCATTGAGCGTGCCATAGGTCTCGACCATCAGGTCGTAGCCGGCAATGGACGAGCCGTTGCGCAGCTTCAGCGGCTCGGCAAAGTGCATGCGCTGCGGCGCAACCACGCCGACCGAATCGGGCGGCAGGTCGAACGCGGCAGGCGCGGCGGTCGGCAGGGCGACATCAGTCATGGAATCCGGCCCGTGGCGAACGGGCATAAAAAAACCCGACCGGCATTTGCGTATGAAGCGTCGCAGCCAAGTCGGGATTCACTGGATTCCTTGCGGGATTCCGCGTGCCGGCGCCATCCACTACCGTGGTGGCATGGGGCGCCGACCCAACCTCTTTAGCCGCATTTATAGTGGCAACCCGGAACTTGGTCCCTTGGCTGCCGCGCGCCCGCAAGCCAGTCATCAAATCGGCGCGACCGGGCAATTATAGAGCAATCGGCCCGGCATGTTGTTTTCAGCCCAGCAAGACCCGCAGATGCGCCTCGGCATAGTGCGACGGCGACTTGCGGAAGCCGCTCTTGGCGTAGCGGTGCCACTGCCCCTGCACCGCCGCCATGATCAGCGCCGCGCGCGCCGGGATGTCGGCGTCCGCCGGGAACGCGGCCTGTGTCACCGCCATCTTCAGGCACTGGCGCAGCGAGGCCTCGATGCGGTCCACCACCTGGTTAATGCGCTCCTGCAGGCGTTCGTGCTCGCCCACCAGCGCCTCGCCGGTCAGCACGCGCGTCATGCCCGGGTTCTTCTCGGCAAACGACAGCAGCATGCGCACGATGGCATGGGCCTGGCGCAGGCCGTGCTCTTCCTTGTCGGTGATCTGGTTGATCAGGCCGAACACGGTCTGCTCGATAAAGCCGATCAGGCCCTCGTACATCTGCGCCTTGCTGGCGAAATGGCGGTACAGCGCCGCCTCGGACACGCTCAGGCGCGCAGCCAGCGCCGCCGTTGTGATCTTCTCCCCGCGCGGGTGCTCCAGCATGGTGGCCAGCGTCTGCAGGATCTGCACGCGGCGCTCGCCCGGGCGCGGACGCTTGCGCACCTGCGTGGCCGGCGGCTGGCCTCCGTCCTGCGCATCCTGCGCACTGCCTGAAATGACCGCCTCTGGCTCGCGCCCGTTGCTTTGCGTCATGACCCGATTCTCCGCATTCGTCGTTGGAGTTGATGCATCGATTGTACTTTTATGTCCACATAGGCCGGCCGGTTCGGCACGCGGGCGCGCACGCGCCGCACGTTGTCGGGCTGCGCCTGCGGTGCCTGGGTCTCCGCGGCCACCAGCGTCACCGACTGCTCCTGCGCGGCGTGGCCGACATGGCGCCGGTCCTCCGCCTCCAGCGTCGAGCGTACCGCGGCATCGCGCCGGCTGCCGTCATCGCGCACCGCAGGCACCTCATGCGGGCGCGGTGGCGCGATCGTGCGCAGGTAGCCCGTCACCCACGCGGTGCGGATGCCGGTGCCGGCATAGCGCTTGAGGTGCGACACGGTGTCTTCCACCAGCACCGCGCGATGTGGCGCGATGCGGGTCTGCACCAGCAGCCGGCGCAGCATGCGGCGGTCCGGCTTGGGCCGCAGGTGGCCATGCACCCACATCTGCTCGATTGCCACCACGCGCTCGAAGCAATGCCGTATGCCCGCTATCTCCAGCACCGCCCGCGCGTAGTCCTGCGGCGCATTGGTGACCAGGATCTTGCGCCCCGGCAGGCGCCGCAGGTGCGCGGCCAGCCCGCGCCGCACCCGCACCATGTCGGCCAGCGCCGGGAATTCATGCGCGGCGCGCAGGAAATCAGCCGGATCCACGCCGTGGTGCCGGATCATGCCGAGCAGCGTGGCGCCGTAGCGCTGCCAGTAGTCCACGCGCACGCGGCTGGCGGTGGCCTCGTCGCAGCCGAGCACGCGCGCCACGTAGTCGGTCATCAGCCGGTTGATGGCCGGGAAGATCGCGTGCGAGGCGTCGTGCAGGGTGTTGTCGAGATCGAACAGCCAGACCGTATTGCCCGAGGTATTGCCCGCGGGGTGGCGGCAGAGGCGAGCGCGGACACGGCGCGGAGAACGAAGACTGGAAGGCACGCCGGGCAACTCGGAGGGTGATGGGATGTCCGGGGCGGCCGGCCGCTGCCGGCACCGCCCCGAGGCTCCGCTCAGTGCGAGCGGATCATGGTGCCGAAGGCCTGCTCGGTCAGGATTTCCAGCAGCAGCGAATGCTCGATGCGGCCGTCGATGATGTGCACCGAATGCACGCCGCTCTTGGCCGCATCCAGCGCCGACGAAATCTTCGGCAGCATGCCGCCCGAGATGGTGCCGTCGGCGAACAGCTCTTCGATCTCGCGCGCGGACAGGTCGGTCAGCAGGTTGCCCTTCTTGTCCATCACGCCCGGGATGTTGGTCATCATCACCAGCTTCTCGGCCTTCAGGATCTCGGCCATCTTGCCGGCAACCACGTCGGCGTTGATGTTGTAGGCCTGGCCGTCGTCGGAGAAGCCGATCGGCGAGATCACCGGGATAAAGGCGTCGTCCTGCAGCGCCTTGACCACCGCGGGGTTGATCGCCTCGATGTCGCCGACGTAGCCGATATCGATGAACGCCCCCGGGTTCTCGCGGTCGGGCATCTGCAGGCGCTTGGCGCGGATCAGGCCGCCGTCCTTGCCGGTCAGGCCCACGGCCTGGCCGCCGTACTGGTTGATCAGCATCACGATGTCCTGCTGGACTTCACCGCCCAGCACCCACTCGACCACTTCCATGGTCTCTTCGTCGGTGACGCGCATGCCCTGCACGAAGGTGCCGACCTTGCCGACCTTCTTCAGTGCCTCATCGATCTGCGGGCCGCCGCCGTGCACCACCACCGGGTTCATGCCGACCAGCTTGAGCAGGATCACGTCGCGCGCGAAGCCATGCTTGAGCTTCTCTTCGGTCATGGCATTGCCGCCGTACTTGACCACGATGGTCTTGCCGTGGAACTTGCGGATATACGGCAGGGCCTCGGCGAGGATCTCGGCTTTCAGCGCGGGAGCAATGGCGGCCACCGTGGTTGCGGCAGGCCCGGGGTTGTCGGCGTTCATGGGGGACATCCGTGAGAATCAACAGGTATGATGGCTAATCGGCCACGTAGCCAGGGATAACCAACGGGGATCGCCCGAAAGTGCGCCATCCGGCCATGGCAGGCGCCGATTTTACAAGAAACCGCGCGGGGCGCGAGTCAACCGGCCGAACGTGGTCCCGCGAACCGCCTGCAAGCGCCCCACGGGGCACCAACGCGTTCCGTCCACGCAACAACGTGCCGCCACCACTCAGCCGTTTGGCCTGCGCCGCGGCACAGCGTTCCCCATCTTGACCATCATGCCCGCCGCCAGCCGCCTCTTGCCAGCCCGGATCCCCGATTTCCCGCCAGCGCCGGGAGACCTGCCATGAGCGACGCCTCGACCGTGCTGACCGGCCAGCTGCGCCCGGTCGAACATTGCAGCCGCTGCGGCGCGGGCTTTGTCTGCGGCTACGTGGCGGGGCTGCCCGAGTGCTGGTGCGCCAGCCAGCCGCTGCTGCCGGCGCGGCGCATCGTGCCGGGCCAGCACTGCCTGTGTCCGGCCTGCCTGGCAGCGCGCCGGCAAGCGGCTCAGGAACCAGATTCCGCCGCTGGCTGAGGCGCCGGCCCGGGCCCTGCGGCGCTGCCCCACTGCATCACCAGCATCCCCGCCACGATCAGCGCCGCGCCCGCCAGCCGCGCCGGCGTGAGCGCGCGCACCGCAAAGCCGGCCAGCCCGAACTGGTCCACCAGCAGCGCCGCCAGCACCTGGCCCGCCACCACCGCGGCGATAAAACCCGCGGCGCCCAGCTTCGGCGCCATCATCAGCGCGGCCGAAATATAGAACACCCCCAGCACCCCGCCGATCCAGAGCCAGCCAGGCGCACGCGCCAGTGCCGCTGGCGCCGGCAGCGGCACGCGCATCAGCCACAGCACGGGCAACAGCGCCGCCAGGCTGACCAGCAGCGACACCAGCGTGGCCGACAGCGGATGCCCGAGCGTGCGCCCGAGGGTGGCGTTGGCGCCGGCCTGGAAGGGGATCGCCGCGCCGGCCAGCACGGCCGTGCCAAGCGGCAGCCAGAGTGAAACCGGGAGGGAAAACGGCAACTGGGTGCCTGACATGAAGCGCTCCATAGGGCAAGATGCGATGCCAGCAGTTTGAAATATCGCAATGCGAATTTCCAATTCTGCTTTCGTACGTTTATTATTCGCCGAATGAATAGCCTACGCGGAATCGACCTCAACCTGCTGGTGGTGCTCGAAGCACTGCTGGCCGAGCGCCATATCTCCCGCGCCGCGCTGCGGCTGCACCTGAGCCAGCCGGCGGTCAGCCACGCGCTCGGGCGCCTGCGGCAGCTGCTCGACGATCCCATCCTGGTGCGCGGCAAGGGCGGACTGGTGCTGAGCGCGCGCGCCCATGAGCTGTCCGGCCCGCTGGCCGAGGCGCTGGCGCAGGTGCGCATCCTGCTGGGGCCGAGCGGCTTCCAGCCAGCCACCGCGCGGCGCAGCTTCCGCCTGGCCATGTCCGATTACGGCGCGCTGGTGGTGCTGCCGCGGCTGCTGCGCGCGGTGCGCAAGGCCGCGCCCAATATCGACCTGGTGGTGTCGCAGGCCAGCCGCGAAGGCATGACCGCCCAGGTCGCCGATGGCGAGATCGACATGGCGCTGGGCGTGTTCACCCACCAGCCCGAAGGCGTGAAATCCGCGGAGCTGTTCTGCGAGAGCTATGCCTGCGCGGTGGATGCCGCCACCGTGCGCGACACCGGCCGGCTCGACCAGGTGGCCTACCTGGCGCGCTCGCACGTGCTGGTGGCCACGCACAGCGAACGCATGGACGCGATCGACACCGCGGTGGCCAAGCTGGGCGGACGGCGCAAGATCGCCTGCGTGGTGCCGCACTGGAGCGTGGCGCCGGCGCTGATCGCCGGGACCAACCTGGTGCTGACCACGGCGCGGCGCAGCCTGGCCGCGCTGGAAGAGGACCCGCGCTACGCCGTGTTCGCGCCGCCGTTTGCGCTCGACGACTTCACCTTCAGCATGATCTGGCACGAGCGCACCGAAGCCGATCCCGCCCACGCCTGGCTGCGCGAGCGCGTGCTGGCCGCGGCGGCCAGTCAGGAATCGGAAGAGCCGATCAGCTTGCGCGGCTGACGGCGCCCCCCCGGCTTGGCTGGCGCCGGGGGCTGGGCATCACGGCGCTGCGCGGGAACAGCAGGTGGCCTGGCGGGGCGCGTGTCCCCGCGAAAGACCAGCTTCTGCCGGGTGCCGTGCTGCTTGTTGGCCATGATGGCGGGATGGGTGGATGGACGAGGCCGGGCCCCGTCAGGCGCTCAGTGCTTGTGTTCGCCGTGGCCGCCGCTCGCGCCGGCGGCAGCGGGCACCATGTCGCGCACTTCGGCCGTGACCTTCTGCTCGATCACCTTGCCGCCCTGCTCGATCTTCAGCGTGATGGGCACGGTGTCGCCCTTCTTGAGCTGCGACTTCAGGTCCATCAGCATCACGTGGTAGCCGCCCGGCTTCAGCTCGACGTCCTTCATCATTGGCAGGTCCAGCGACTTGACCTGGCGCATGCGCATCACGTTGCCTTCCATCTTCATCTCGTGCAGCTCGGCCGCGGCCACCGGCGACGACACGCCGACCAGCTTCGCGTTGTCGTGCGCGTGCAGCACCATGAAGGCGCCGGAGGCAGTCTGGGTCGGCACCGTGCCGCGCACCCAGGCGTTGCTGACATCGACCTGGGCCAGCGCGGCGCCGGACGCCAGCGCGGCGGCGAGGGCGACCGATGCGGCCAGGGTGGCCGAGCGGAATTTGGCTTGCATGAAAGGCTCTCCTGAAAGCAAACATTAGACCATGGCGATGCCCGCCCGTGCATGCCCCAGGCAACCCCGCCATGCGGCGCACAGCCGGCTAGTCTGGCAGCCCGACCGGCGCGGCGCCAATGCGGCAAGGTGTCGCACGCACCGGTGCCCCGCGGCCGCATTGATACACTCGCGCCATGACCACCGCCGCAGCCGTGACCCGCTTGCCCGACCTCCCCTTCCTGTCGCCACTGCCGGCGGGCACCTCCGCCCGCCATGGCCAGGTGACGCTGCGCCGGCTGTTCTGGCTGCGCTGGGCATTGCTGGCGGGACAGGCGCTGACCGTGCTGAGCTGCGAGCCCATCGCCGGCATCCGCCTGCCCTACGGGCCGCTGCTGGTGGTGTTCGGCCTGCAGGCGCTGTTCAACCTGCTGACCGGCCTGCGCCTGCGCCAGCACACGCGGCGCAACAGCGCCCCCGGCGAGGCCGAGCTGATGGGCCAGCTGCTGGTGGACCTGACCGCGCTGTCGGCCATCCTGTTCTACACCGGCGGCGCGACCAACCCCTTTGTCTCGTTCTACCTGCCGGGGCTGGCCATTGCCGCCGCCATCCTGCCGTGGCGCCAGGTGATCGCGCTGGCGCTGTACGCGCTCGCCTGCTACACGCTGCTGCTGTTCGAATATGTGCCGCTGGACCTGCACAACCCGGACAACGCGGTGAACTACCACCTGGCCGGCATGTGGCTGAACTTCGTCGCCAGCGCGGTGATGATCGCGCTGTTCGTGGCGCGCCTGTCCGGCGTGCTGCGCCAGCGCGAGGCGCAGCTGAACCTGGCACGCGAGCAGCTGCTGCGCGAGGCGCGCGTGGAAGACCTGAACGGCCAGGCCGCCGCGGTCGCGCATGAGATCGGCACGCCGCTGGCCACGCTGGCGGTCATCGCCGGCGAGCTGCGTGCCGATGCCTCCGACGCGGGCCGCGGCACCTCCGCAATCAACAGCTACCTGCCCGACCTGCAGACCATGGAGCAGCAGCTGGCGCTGTGCCGCACCACGCTCGCGCGCCTGCGCGAAGACCCGGCCACGCTGGCGCCGCAGCGCATCGACGGCTGGCTGCCGGCCTTTGCCGAGCGCTGGCAGCTGCGCCACCCCAACGCCAGCCTGCAGGCCAGCGCCACGCCGGGCGCCGGCGCGCAGGCGGTGGAAACCGCGCGCGTGGGCCAGATCCTGACCATCCTGCTGGATAACGCCGCGCGCAGCCAGCAAGCCGCCGGCCGCGGCCAGGAGCCGCTGCAGCTGCAGATCGCCATGGCGCCCGGCAATACCGCGCCGTGGCTGTCGTTCCGCATCGCCGACCACGGCGACGGCATTCCCGAGATGCTGCGCGGCCAACTGGGCGAAACCCCGGTGGCCAGCCAGCACGGCGGCCAGGGCATCGGCCTGTACCTGGCGCAAAGCGCCGCCCGGCAGATGGGCGGCGAGCTGGCCTGGCATGACCGCGCCGGCGGCGGCACCGTTGCCGAGTTGCGCCTGCCCGCGCTGTCCACCCTTTCCGCATCCGCCGCCGCCACGGCACCACGAACCCCATGACCGACACCCTCACCCCGGTACCCGAAGCCACCGCACCGGCTGGCACGCCCTTCCTGGTCATCGACGACGACGAAGTCTTTGCCGGCACCCTGGCCCGCGCGCTCACGCGACGCGGCTATGCCGTGCAGGTGGCGCACGACGGCCGCACCGCACTGGCGCTGGCATCACGCATCGAGTTTGCCTATGTCACGCTGGACCTGCACCTGGAGCCGCCGCCGGACGCCGGCAGCACCGTGCCCGCCGAATCGGGGCTGCAGCTGGTGTCGCCGCTGCGCCAGGCGTTGCCGGACGCACGCATCCTGATCCTGACCGGCTACGCCAGCATCGCCACCGCGGTGGCGGCGGTCAAGCAAGGCGCGGACGAATACCTGGCCAAGCCGGCCAATGTCGATTCGATCCTGACCGCGCTGATGGCGGGCGTGTCCGAAGATGCGGCGCAGGCCGCGCTGGAAGAGCCGGTGCCGCTGTCGGTGGCGCGGCTGGAATGGGAGCATATCCAGCGCGTGCTGGCCGAGCATGACGGCAATATCTCCGCCACGGCACGGGCGCTGAACATGCACCGGCGCACCTTGCAGCGCAAGCTGGGCAAGCGGCCGGTGTCGCGGTAATTGCCGCGGCGATAAGCGAAAAGGCCGCGCCTGTGCGCGGCCTTTCACATGCCCAATGGCAAGCGCCATCCAGGTTACAGGCGCAGCTGGACATAGTCCCAGTCCAGGCCCTCGGCGCTGTCCTGTGGCGTGCTGCCTTGTGCGATGCGCATGGCGTCGCCGGCATGGCGGTCTGCCAGCGTGAACAGCGCGCCCGAGTCCAGCGCCAGCGCCGCCGCCGCGGCAGCGGCCGCACCGACCGTGCCCGATTGCGCGGCTTCGGCAGCCGGAATGGCCGGACGCACACACAGGAACGCGGTTGCCGCCGCCAGTGCGGCCAGCAGTCCGCCCGTGGCGAGCACTACGCGCCGGGTCTTGTAGTTGACCATCTGATTTCTCCTGCCAGTGAGTTGATGGGGATGCGGTGGCTCCCGCACCGGTCAATCGACCGTCAAGGTGCGCAAGGGTCGCATCGGCCGGCAGGGGCGCGCCAGCGGGCTTACCAATGCTTACGATGGTTACCGGGGTGTGGCAGGTGGAAACGCATGGACATGAAATACGTCCCGTGCGGGTGATGGGCATGTGAGGCCTTCGCGCACGGTGGTTTTTGGCTTGGTGCCATTACGGTTGGGTGTCGCGCTTGGCACCCATCCAAAAATCACGAGCTCCCGAATACCCACAAAAAAGGCGCACCACGGTGCGCCTTGCATCGTATCCCGGCCCCTTTACAGGACGTAACGCGACAGATCCTCGTTCCCGGCCAGATCCCCAAGCCGCTCGTCAACATATGCCGCATCGATCGTCACAGTCTCGCCCGACGACCTGGTGGCGTGGAAAGACAGGTCCTCCAGCAGCCGCTCCATCACCGTGTACAGGCGCCGCGCGCCGATGTTCTCGACCTTCTCGTTGACCGAGAAGGCGATCTCGGCCAGCCGGCGGATACCGTCCGGCGCGAACACCAGGTTGACCTCTTCGGTGTTCAGCAGCGCCTGGTACTGCTTGGTCAGGCTGGCATCGGTCTGCGTCAGGATCGCCTCGAAGTCCTGCACGGACAGCGACTCCAGCTCGACCCGGATCGGGAAGCGGCCCTGCAGCTCGGGAATCAGGTCGCTCGGCTTGGACAGATGGAACGCGCCCGAAGCAATGAACAGGATGTGGTCCGTCTTGATCATGCCGTACTTGGTGTTCACCGTGGTGCCTTCCACCAGCGGCAGCAGGTCGCGCTGCACGCCCTGGCGCGACACCTCGCCGCCGCCGACATCGCTGCGGCTGGCGATCTTGTCGATCTCGTCCAGGAACACGATGCCGTTTTGCTCGACATTGGCAATGGCCTTGTGCTTGAGCTCCTCGTCATTGACGAGCTTGGCGGCCTCTTCGTCGATCAGCAGCTTGAAGGCTTCCTTGACCTTCATCTTGCGGCGCGCCTTCTTGCCCTGGCCCAGCCCGGCAAACATGGTGCGGATCTGCTCGGTCATGTCTTCCATGCCCGGCGGGCCCATGATGTCCATGCTCGGCATGCCGGCGGAGAGTTCCAGCTCGATTTCCTTGTCGTCGAGCGAGCCTTCGCGCAGCTTCTTGCGGAACACCTGGCGCGTGTTGGAATCCTTCTCTTCCGGCTGCGCGAAGCCGATATCGCGCGCCGGCGGCAGCAGCACGTCGAGCAGGCGGTCCTCGGCCGCGTCCTCGGCCTTGGTGCGCACCTTCTTCATCTCGGACTCGCGCGTCTGCTTGATCGCCATCTCGGCCAGGTCGCGCACGATGGTGTCGACATCGCGGCCGACATAGCCCACCTCGGTGAACTTGGTGGCCTCGATCTTGATGAAGGGCGCGTCTGCCAGCTTGGCCAGGCGGCGCGCGATCTCGGTCTTGCCGACCCCGGTCGGGCCGATCATCAGGATGTTCTTGGGAGTGATTTCCTGGCGTAGGGGCTCGGCCACCTGCTGGCGGCGCCAGCGGTTGCGCAGCGCCACCGCCACGGCCTTCTTGGCCTTGTTCTGGCCGATGATGTGCTTGTCGAGTTCGGAAACGATTTCCGACGGGGTCATGGTGTGCGACATGGTATCCGTTCAGTGGGGGCGCGCCGGCCTGCGCGGTGGCCGGCCTGCGCTTATTCCAGCGTCTCGATGACGAAGTTGGTGTTGGTGTAGATGCAGAGCTCGCCGGCAATGGTCAGCGCCTTCTCGACCACGTCCTTGGGGGCCATTTCGGTGTTCTCGACCAGCGCCTTGGCGGCAGACTGCGCGTACGCGCCGCCCGAGCCGATCGCGGCGATGCCGCCCTCGGGGTCGAGCACGTCGCCGTTGCCGGTGATGACCAGCGTGGTGTCGCGGTCGGCGGTGATCAGCATGGCTTCCAGCCGGCGCAGGGCGCGGTCCGAACGCCAGTCCTTGGCCAGGTCGACCGCGGCACGGGTCAGGTTGCCCTGGTACTTTTCCAGCTTGGCCTCGAAGCGGTCCAGCAGCGAGAAGGCGTCGGCGGTGCTGCCGGCAAACCCGACCAGGACCTTGCCGTTGTAGATGCGGCGCACCTTGCGCGCGGTGCCCTTCATCACGATATTGCCGAGCGTGACCTGACCATCACCGCCGAGTGCGACCTGATTGCCGCGGCGGACGCTGACGATGGTAGTGCCGTGATACTGTTCCATGGTGGCTTCCGTGAATATGTCAGGACCGTAGTTGGCGACGCCCCCGGCCGGTTTCAAGGCCTGTGGCGTGCTTCGGGAAGCGCCGCCCGGTCTGACCCAATATAGGATGCCTGCCGGCAGGCTGCCGGACGCCCCGCCAGAAAACAAGAAGGGCCATGCGTTGCCGCATGGCCCTTGTCCGGCACGCGCGGGCCAGGGCCCGCGCGCCTTATGTATCACACCGCCTGATCAGTCGGCGTATACGCCGGCCTTCCTGATCACCGGCGTCCACTTGTTGATTTCGGCGCTCAGGTAGTTGCGCAGAGAATCCGGCGTGGCGCGCTGCGCCGACACCGCTTCGGCGCCCAGCTCGGCCATCTTGGCGCGGAAAGCCGGGTCGGCCACGGCCTTCTGCAGCGCCGCCGACAGCTTGTCGATCACCGGCTTGGGCGTGCCCTTGGGCGCGTACATGGCGTGCCAGACCTTCACTTCCACGCCCGGCATGCCCTGCTCGGCCGCGGTCGGGACATCCTTGAACGCTTCCACGCGGCGTGCCTGCATGGCCGCGTACGGCTTGACCGAGTGGGCCTTGAGATGGCCGGCAAGATTGGTGGTCTGGTCGCACAGCAGGTTGACCTGGCCGCCCAGGATATCGGTCAGTGCCGGCGCAGCGCCCTTGTACGGCACGGTGGTCAGCTCGGTCTGGATCGCGCTCTGGAACAGCAGGCCGCACAGGTGCGAGGCCGAGCCGATGCCGGCATTGGCCAGCGACAGCTTGCCGGCGTTGGCCTTGATGTACGGCAGCAGGTCCTTGAAGGTGTTCGGCGGCAGCTGCTTGTTGCCGACCAGGATCATCGGCACGTCGGCGATTTCGCCGATCATCTCGAAGTCCTTGAGCGGATCGAAGCCCAGGTTGCGGTACAGCGCCGGGGCCGTGGCCATGCCGATATGGTGGATCAGCAGGGTGTGGCCGTCGTTCTTGGCCTGGGCCACCTTCTTGGCGCCGATGGTGCCGCCGGCGCCGCCCAGGTTTTCGATCACGATGGTCGTGCCCAGGTGCTTGGACATGATCGCGGTCAGTTCGCGCGAGACCTTGTCGGTCGGGCCGCCCGCGGAGAACGGCACCACCGCCGACACCGGCTTGCCGCCCGGGAATTCCTGCGCGTACGCGCCCGTCGCCACACCCAGCGCACTGACTGCCAGCGCGCCCGCGACCATCTTTACCACTCGTTTCATGCTCTCTTCTCCTGGTTCCCTTCAATACCCGTCTTGCAATGCGTTGCCGCCGGCCCGGCCCCTGCTTGTGCGGGGCGCATCTGGCGCGGTCGCTGTGGCCGCGCTCTTGGACCATGCCGGCTGGCTCGGCTGCCCTGCCGTAAACGGCAAGGGCGGGCCTTGATGTTAGCAACTACAGACAATATGCAGGTATAGGGGCTAACCCGCCTGCAATCAGCCGCATATGGCGGGAAATGGGAAAGATATGGCAGAGATCGGATGCAAAGGCATGTGTTTGTGACACCCGGTGCGGCCTAACGGAAGAAACCGAGCATTTCCTCAAGCAGCGGTTCGGCGGCCTCTTCCGGCATGTAGTGCCCGCACGGCAGCGCCTGGCCGCTGATGTCGGTGGCCACCTCCTGCCACAGCGCCAGCGGCTCGAAGCAGCGCGCCACCACGCCGTGCTCGCCCCACAGCACGCGCAGCGGCAGCGCCAGCCGGCGCCCAGCCTCGCGGTCGGCACGGTCGTGCTCCAGGTCGATGGTGGCGGCGGCGCGGTAGTCCTCGCACATGGCATGCACGCGCGCCGGGTCGCGCATCGCCGCGGTGTAGGCAGCCATGGCGTCGGGGGCGAAGGGCGTCAGGCCCGCGTGGCGCAGGCCCATCAGCTTCTCGATGTAGAAATCGGGCTCGGCGTTGATCAGCGTCTCGGGGAACGGTGCCGGCTGGATCAGGAAGAACCAGTGCCAGTAGGCGGCGGCAAAGGCCATGCTGGTGCGCTCGTACATCGCCAGCGTGGGCGCGATGTCCAGCAGCATGGCGCGGCTGACCGTGTCCGGGTGGTCCATGCACAGCCGGTGCGCGACGCGGGCACCGCGGTCGTGGCCGCACAGCGCAAAGCGCTCGAAACCGAATGCCGTCATCAGCGACACCTGGTCCTGCGCCATGGTGCGCTTGCTGTAGTGCTCATGGCCGGCATTGCCGGGCGGGGCCGAGCTGCTGCCGTAGCCGCGCAGGTCGGTGGCGATCACTGTGAAGTGATCGGCCAGCGCCGGCGCCACCCGGTGCCAGATCAGGTGGCTCTGCGGGTGCCCGTGCAACAGCAGCAGCGGCGGTCCCGAACCGCCGCGCACGCCGGCGATCTCGACCTCGCCGGCACGCTGCCGGAAGGGTTCGAAGTTCGGGAACAGCAGCGCGCTGGCGTCATTCAGCATGGGTCGTCTCCGCTTCTAAGGGTCGTCCTGTGCCGATCATAGGCGCAAACCGCCTCATCGGCGTGGCTGCGCCGGCTTCGCCATTCGGCCCGCTGACGCAACTGAATTGCATCAACCGGGGGCCTATGGTTAAATCCGCCCATGACCCGTCCCAGTCCGGACCGGCCGGCCGCTGTGCCGGAACCGGCGATCCCCACCCCTGAGTCCCTGGAAGCCGCCCACGAGCGCCTGCGCCAACTGGGCGCGCGCGTGACCCAGCCGCGGCTGTGCATCCTGGCCTGCCTGATCGGCAGCGAAGAGGCGCTGACGCACCAGGCCGTGATCGACCGCCTGCCCGAACCGGGCGAGACCATAGACCGCGTCACCGTCTACCGCGTGCTGGACTGGCTGGTGGAACAGGGCGTGGCGCAGAAGCGTGCCGGCAACGACCGCGTGTTCCGCTTCAGCCTGGTCGAACACGAGGCCGCGCGCGCGCAGGAGCACCGCCAGCACAGCCATTTCCACTGCACCCGCTGCGACCGCACCTTCTGCCTGGACGATGCCAGCGCACCGGTGCAGCCGGCCGCGCCGCGCGTGCCCAGCGGCTTTGCCATCGAACATGTCGAACTGACCGTGAACGGCGTCTGCGCCGAGTGCGGCAAGCGTGCGCCCGCCTCGCCAGGCGGCGCTTCGCACTGAACGGCAATCTCTCATACCCGGAGAACAACAATGTCCAAACTGACCCCGGTCACGATCCTGACCGGCTTTCTCGGCAGCGGCAAGACCACCCTGCTCAAGCGCATCCTGAACGAGCAGCACGGCATGAAGATCGCCGTGATCGAGAACGAGTTCGGCGAAGAGAACATCGACAACGAGATCCTGGTGCAGGACGGCCGCGAGCAGATCGTGCAGATGAGCAACGGCTGCATCTGCTGCACCATCCGCGGCGACCTGGTGCAGGCGCTGTCGACGCTGCTGACGCGCCGCGACGCCGGCGAGATCGACTTCGACCGCGTGGTGATCGAGACCACGGGCGTGGCCAACCCGGGCCCGGTGGCGCAGACCTTCTTCATGGACGAGGAAATCGCCTCGCGCTACCTGCTCGACGCGGTGATCACGCTGGTCGACGCCAAGCATGCCCACCTGCAGCTGGACAAGCAGGAAGAGGCGCAGCGCCAGGTTGGCTTTGCCGACGCCATCTTCATCACCAAGTCCGACCTGGTGACCGAAGCCGACGTGGCCGAGCTGCGCCACCGCCTGCTGCACATGAACCCGCGCGCGCCGATCCGCCTGGTCAACTTCGGCGAGGCGCCGATCGACACCATCTTCGACCTGCGCGGCTTCAACCTGAACGCCAAGCTGGAGATCGACCCGGAATTCCTGCGCGCCGACGACCATGACCACGATCATGACCATGAGCATGGCGAGCATTGCGGCGACGACTGCGGCCATGACCACGGGCACGACCATGCGCACGGCCATGGCCACGCGCACGACCACCACCATCACCACCACCATACCGACCGCATTGCGTCGTTCGTCTTCCGCAGCGACAAGCCCTTCCACTACGGCAAGCTGGAGGAATTCCTGTCCGGCATCCTGGCCGTATACGGGGAAAAACTGCTGCGCTACAAGGGCGTACTATATATGGACGGTGTGGACCGCAAGGTGGTGTTCCAGGGGGTCCACCAGCTGATGGGCAGCGACATCGGCGCCAAGTGGGAGGAAGAGACCCCGGGCACGCGCATGGTGTTCATCGGCGTGGACCTGCCCCGCGACGCCATCCTCAAGGGCCTGGAGAACTGCCTGGCCTGAGTGCACCAGTCGCCCCATCGGCGACGCCCCCTCGAACCCCGCTCCGCGGCCGCCCCCCGTTCGGGGTACCGGGGAAATACCGAAGCGCCAGCCGGTTTTCCCCGTATCTCGGAAAAATTTGTTCAAGTACAATAGGCCGGATTTGATACCGGTGGCGCACCTTTTTCCCGCTGCCGGCATTTGGTCCATCGGATCTGGTGGACTTGCAGGGCGGCGGTTGTCGTCAGCATGAGGCAGGCCGCCGGCAGGTGCGGTCGCAGTGCTTCGTGCGGAGACCGCCTTTTTCCGCCTGGGGTGCCCCGACGCGCGCCGTCACTGACTGACGCGAGAGAGAGGTGTCCCCATGACAGCCGCAACGAAGACCAAAGAAAGCCGCAGCAAGACTGGTACTGCAGCGGCAGAGACGCTCAAGGCGCAGCCTGTGAAGGCCGCGCCCGCTCCCCGCGGCAGTACGGCGAACGCCGAAGCGGGCGCAACGAAGGGAGGCCCGCGAAGCAGCAAGACTGCAGCCAGCCAGAGTGAAACAGCCGTGGCGCGCAAGCGCGCGGACAGCGCACCCGAGCGGACCCAGACGCCGCCGGCCGCATCAACAAGAGAATCAGCAGCAACCATGAGCAGCAACAAACTTCTGACTGAAGCTGAAATCCTGAAGATGAGCGACAAGGATTACATGAACGAAGCGCAGCTCGCCTTCTTCAAGCACCGTCTTGAGCAGCTGCGCGACGAAATCCTGAAGAACGCTGACCAGACCACGGAACACCTGCGCGAAACGGTCATCGTGCCGGATCCGGCCGACCGTGCCACCATCGAGGAAGAGCATGCGCTGGAACTGCGCACGCGCGACCGCGAGCGCAAGCTGCTGAAGAAGGTGGAGCAGTCGCTGCAACGCATCGAGTCCGGCGACTATGGCTGGTGCGAGGAAACCGGCGAGCCGATCGGCGTGCCGCGCCTGCTGGCCCGTCCCACCGCCACGCTGTCGCTGGAAGCGCAGCAACGCCGCGAACTGCGCCAGAAGCTGTTCGGCGACTGATACGCCACGCGCCGGCACGGCCGGTGCGGCAGGCGTAACGTGACGGCCCGGTTACCCGGGCCGTTTGCTTTGGCGGGCCGCGTCCGCCTTGTCGTGCCGTCGCCACGGCCTACCATTGAGAATCATCCGGCTGTTGCCGCCCCGGCCTTTCTGGTAAATTCGCAACCTTGTTGCAACAACGCGCCCCTCGCCTGGGCTGCGTAGTCCCTCGTCACTTCCACCTCTCCTGCCATGGCTGATCGCCTGCCCGTCACCGTGCTGTCCGGCTTCCCCGGCGCCGGCAAGACCACGCTGCTGAACCACCTGCTTGCGCACAGCGCGGGCCGGCGCCTGGCCGTGCTGGTCTGCGGGCCGCAGCATGGGCAGGCGCCGGCGCCGCTGCCGCCCGGTTGCGAGGCCACGGTGCTGCCCGCGGGCGACGCCCTGCTCGGCGAAGCCGCCCGGCTTGCCGCCGAGCGCCGCTTTGACGCGCTGCTGATCGAAGCCGACGGCCTGGACGAGCCGCTCGCGATTGCCGAAGGCTTCCTGTTCGAGGCCGAGCATGGCGCCGGGCCCGACGCGGCGGTGCAACCCGACACGCTGGTGACGGTGATCGATGCCGCCACCTTCCTGCGCGACCTCAACGAGGCCGAGTTCCTGGCCGACCGCGGGCTGGCGCAGGCCACGGACGATGACCGGACCGTGGCTGAAGTGCTGGTGGCGCAGGTCGAATGCTGCGACGTGATCGTGCTGAACAAGGCCGACCTCGCCAGCGCGGCTGAACTGGCGCGGCTGCACGCCGTGCTGCAGGCGCTGAACCCGCGTGCCGACATCGTCGAAGCCAGCTTCGGCAAGGTCGCGCCCGAGCGCGTGCAAGGCACCGGCCGCTTCGACTTTGAAGCCGCCGCGGACGCACCGGGCTGGCTCGCCGCGCTGCGCGGCGAGTTGCCGGCTGCCGACGCCAGCGGCGTCTCCACGCTGGTCTACCGCCGCCGCCGCCCGTTCCACCCGCAGCGCTTCGCCGACCTGATCCATACCGAATGGCTGCGCGAGCACGGCAGCGTGCTGCGCTCCAGGGGCCTGTTCTGGCTGGCCAGCCGCATGGATACGGCGGGCGACTGGAACCAGTCCGGCGGCGTCTGCCGCCATGGCGGCGCCGGCGCCTGGTGGGCCGCGCTGGATCCGGCGGAATGGCCGGCCGACAGCGCCGAACGCGCCGAAGTCGAAGCCGACATGCAGGTCGATGGTGCCCCGGCAGCCTTCGGCGACCGCCGCCAGGAACTGGTGCTGACCGGCCTGGACCTGGACCATGCGGCGCTGCAGGCCCGGCTCGACGCCTGCCTGCTGACCGATGCCGAGATGGCCGCGGGCGCGGAAGCCTGGGCGGGCTATGCGGATCCCTTCCCCGCCTGGGTCGACGACTTCGACGACGACCACGATCATGACCATGGCGATGGCCATGGCGATGATTGCGGCTGCGGCGATCCCGACCACCACCACGGCAACCACGCCGGCCATCCGCATGCGCACTGACTGGTTCGCCCGCCTGCGCGCGCATGGCCCGGGCCTCTGGTCCGCGCTGTGGCTGGCGCTATGCCTGCTGCTGGCGCAGCACGCCGGGCTGACCCACCGCATCGTGCATGGCGGCCTGCTTGCGCCGTCGGCCTCCGTGACAACGGCCGACGCCGCCTCGGCCAACGACCCCGAGCCGCACCCGCTGGCGCAGAAATTCAGCGGCCACTCGTGCGTGCTGTTCGATGGCGCCACGGTTGCCGACACCCTGTGCGGCAAGCTGCCGCTGCCGCAGCTTGCCTTTGGCAAGCCGGTCAAGCCGGCCAACCTGGCCTGGCGCTGGCCCGACCTGCCCGCCACCCACCCCTTCCAATCGCGCGCGCCGCCGGCGCCGGCCATCGCCCTCGCCTGATCCGGGAAGCGGCCCTCGCCGCGCACCCGGCCTGACCAATTCCGAGCTGAACGCCTGCCCATTGCGGCTGCGCGGCCACGCCCATCGCGGGTGGCCGGCGCGGTGCCGGGCAGCTGCCGTGCCAGCCGGGCCGATTGCCATTGCCTCACTCCGCGCGCCATGTCGAAGAATCGTTACACCGTACCAACCAGCGCACCGCGCCTGACCCCGCTGGCGGCCCTTGCCGCTTCCCTCACCGCCACCATGGCCACCGCCTTCGTCGCGCCCGCCGCGCTGGCACAGGCCACGGCACCTGCCGCCGACAGCGCACCCGCCACCGCCACCGCCACCGCCACCGCCACCGCGCCAGCCGGCACCACGCTGCGCGAAGTCGTGGTCACCGCCAACCCGCTCGGCAGCGACCTCAACGACATGGTGGCGCCAGTATCGACGCTCGGCGGCGACGCCCTGGCCGTGCGCCAGGGCAGCACGCTGGGCGACACGCTCGACAAACTGCCCGGGGTCTCGTCCAGCTACTTCGGCCCCAATGCCAGCCGGCCGGTGATCCGCGGCCTGGACGGCGACCGCATCAAGGTGCTGCAGAACGGCGGCACCACCGTCGACGCCTCCACGCTGTCCTACGACCACGCCGTGCCGGTGGACCCGCTCGTGGCCGAGCGCATCGAGGTCGTGCGCGGCCCGGCGGCGCTGATGTACGGCGGCAACGCCATCGGCGGCGTGGTCAACGTGATCGACAACCGGATTCCGAAGGAGCCGATCGAAGGCATCGGCGGCGCGGTCGATGCCAGCGCCACCGCGGGCGGCGACCAGGCGCGCAACGCCAGCGCGCTGATCGAGGCCGGCAACGGCAAGTTCGCCGTCCACGCCGACGCCTTCGCGCGCAAGACCAGCGACCTGCGCATCCCCGGCTACGCCCGCAGCGACCGTCTGCGCACCGCCGATCCACTGCCCGAAGGCGAGACCGAAGCCTATGGCCGCCTGCCCAACACCAGCGCGCAGCAGGAAGGCGGCGCGATGGGCGGCTCCTACACCTGGGCCGATGGCTTCGTCGGCGCCAACTACAGCGCCTACCGCAATGAGTACGGCACGCCCGCCGAGGACGACGTGCGGCTGAAGATGCGGCAGGACCGCTTTGCGCTGGAAGGCGAGGCACGCAACCTGGCCGGCAACACCGCCGGCTGGCTCGAATCGGTCAAGGGCAAGTTCGGCTACACCGACTACGAACACAAGGAGATCGAGGGCGGCGAGACCGGCACGATCTTCAAGAACCGCGGCTGGGATGCGCGCCTGGAGGCCAGGCACGCAAAGATCGGCAACATGACGGGCGTGATCGGCACGCAGTTCGGCCATACCGACTTCTCGGCACTGGGCGAAGAGGCATTCGTGCCGAGCACCAATACGGATAACGCCGCGCTGTTCGTGTTCGAGGAACTGCCGCTGACCGCTTCCGGCGACCTCAAGCTGAACCTGGGCGGGCGCCTGGACCACAGCAGCATCAAGGCCAGCGCCAACGGCAACGACCGCTTTACCGATGCCAGCCGCAGCTTCAACGCCACCAGCGCGTCGGCCGGCCTGCTCTACAAGGTCAACCCGCTGTGGTCGCTGACCAGCAACCTGTCATACACCGAGCGCGCGCCGACCTTCTACGAGCTGTATGCCAACGGCCCCCACGTGGCCACCGGCGCGTGGGAGCTGGGCGATCCCAATGCCAACAAGGAACGGGCCACCTCTATCGACCTGGGCGTGCGCTTCAAGTCCGGCGCGCACAGCGCCGCCGTGTCGGGCTACTACAGCCGCTTCGCCAACTACCTGGCGCTGAACGCCACCGGCCGCACGCGTGACGAGGCGGGCGACGTGGTCGCCGCCGGCAGCCCGGACGCGCTGCCGGAGTTCCAGTACCTGGGTGTGCCGGCCACGCTGTACGGCTTCGAGGTGGAAGGCAAGACGCGCTTGCTGCAGAAAATGCTGACCACCAGCGACACGCTGGACTTCGAGGCCCGCGCCGACTACGTGCGCGGCGAGAACCGCGATACCGGCGAACCGCTGCCGCGGCTGGCACCGCTGCGCCTGGGCGGTGCACTGGTGTATGGCGCGGGCCCGTGGGGCGCGCGCGTCGACGTGACCTACGCCGCAAAGCAGACCCGCGTGCCGACCAACGACACGCCGACCGATGCCTATACGCTGCTGAGCCTGGCGCTGACCTACAAGTTCAAGGTGTCGGGCACGCAGACGCTGGTGTACCTGCGCGGCGACAACCTGACCAACCAGGATGCGCGCAACTCGGCGTCGATCCTGCGGGACATCGCGCCGCTGGCCGGGCGCAGTGTGAAGGTGGGGTTCAGGACGTCATTCTGAGGATGCAGGCAGGCGTGGTGAATCAATCCCGATTCACCACCCACGCCCCCTCCACCGCCAGCGCCTTCACTCCCGCCAGCGCGCGCACCGTCTGCGCGCAGATCTCGGCCATCTCCAGCCCCGGCATGAAGCGCTGGCGGATGCGCACCATCAGCGGCGCGGCTTCCATCCATGCCACCAGCGCGTCCTGGGCCATGCACTGCTGCTCCAGCAACTTGAACTTCACCAGCACCTTGACCGCATGGCTGGCATTGCGCGCCGGGTCGGCGCTCAGGTAGGCCAGGCGCCCCTGAGCGCGTTCGACCGCCGCCGCCACATCGGTAAACATCCGGCCGTGGCCCGGGATCACCAGCCGCGCGTCCAGTTGCGCGATCCGTTCCAGCACCGCCGCCTGCTCGGCGAAGCCGCTCTCGCCATCCAGCTCGGGGAAGATCACGCCGAAGCCGTTCTCCCACAGCGCATCGCCGGAAACCAGGATGCGCTCGGCCGGCGCGAACAGCATCACCGCATGCGGGTCATGGCCGGGGGCGGCCACGACTTGCCAGTCGATGCCGCCCAGACGCAGCGTGTCGCCGTCGTTCAGCACGCTGTCGAAGGTGAAACGGTCGCACTGCTGGCCGGTGGCCTTGTAGCTGAGCGCTTCCGTATCCCACGCGGCAACGGCTGCGGCCTCGGCCGCGGGGATCGCGGTGCGCGGCTGCCAGCGTGCCTGCAGCGCGGCATTGCCGCCGCAGTGGTCGGAGTGGAGATGGGTATTGATCACGCGTGCGAGCGGCCGGCCCTGCAAGGCGGCCGCCACCAGCGCCACCGTCTGCGGCGCGTGGGTGACGTAGCCGGTATCGACCAGCACCGTATCGTCGCCCTCAACGAACAGGATATTGTTTGCCGACAGCCAGCCGCGCTCGAACACGCGCATGGTGGCCGGCAACTGCGGGACCGGGCGTTCGCTCAAGGGGATGTCTCCTCGCCTGCCAGCCATGCGGCGCGCTGCGGCAGCTGCGCCCAGATGCGGCGCTTGTCTTCATCGCCGGCGGACGACCAGCCGGCAATTTCTTCGATGGTGCGCAGGCAGCCCGCGCAGTAGCCGGTGGCCGGATCCATGCGGCAGACGTTGCGGCATGGCGACGGCACCGGCGAGGCCCGCTGCGCGGCGTCGGCCTGAGCGGCCAGCTCGGCAGGTGTGAGGGCCATGGCGTTGCGCTCGCTCGCCACTCAGCCCGCCGCGCGCGCGGCCTTGGCCGCCACTTTTTCGTTGAAGCGGCCGGCGTCGATCAGGTGGCGCTCATGCACGCCCTCGGAGATCTTGTCCTCGCCGTCCCAGGCGCTCAGCTGGAAGCGCAGGCGGCGCCCGTCCACCTCGACCAGTTCGCCCTTGACCGTGACCGTCATGCCCGGCGGCGTCGGCGCCAGGTGCGAGAAGCTGACCAGCGTGCCGAGCGACTGCTCGCGCGGCCAGTCCAGGTGCTCGCGCAGCATCTGCAGGCAGGCGCATTCCATGATGCCGACCATATAGCCGGTGGCCAGCACGTCGGGCATCTCGGGGCAGCCCGGGATATCGTCGTACAGGCGCGGCACGGTGGCCTTGGGCGGCACCGTGTATTGCCAGCTGAAGGTCAGGCCGGGGCGCAGGTCGGGACTCATGCCACCGAGCCTGCCGCGACGTCGGCCACTTCGGCGCCCGTCATCTGCTGCAACTGGTGCGGCGTCAGGTTGAAGACCGCATGGGGATGCCCCGCCGCGGCCCACAAGCTGTCATAGCGGAACAGGTCCTGGTCCAGCAGCATCACCGGCGCCACCGCATGGCCGATCGGGCAGACGCCGCCGATGGCGTAGCCGGTCTTCTCGCGCACGAAGCGCGCGTCGGCCTTGCCCAGCGCGCCTACGCGCGCGGCCACCTTGGCCTCGTCGACGCGGTTGCTGCCGCTGGCGATCACCAGCACCGGCGCGTCGTCGGCCACGCGCCGGAAGATGATGGACTTGGCGATCTCGGCCACGCTGCAGCCCAGCCCCGCCGCGGCCTCGGCCGAGGTCTTGCCGGTGGCCGGCAGCATCACCACGGGCCGGTCATGGCCAAGCCCGGCCAGCAGGTCGGCCACGCGCTGCGCGGACTCGGGCAGCGCTTCGTCATTCACCGTCATGCGTACTTCTCCTTGTTCTGTGGCCCGCGCCTGATCCGCACTTACGCGCAGGCAGGCGCCGCATCGCTGGCGGCGGCCCACTTGGTCAGCAAGGCACGGCCCACGCGCGAGCTGTTGGCGCGGCCGATTGCCTGCGAGATATAGTCGCCGGTGCGCACCACCGCTTCCAGGTCGATGCCGGTGTGGATGCCCATGCCGTGCAGCATGTACAGCACATCCTCGGTCGCCACGTTGCCGGTCGCGCCCTTGGCGTACGGGCATCCGCCCAGCCCCGCCACCGACGCATGGAAGATCGAGATGCCCACTTCCAGGCTGGCCAGGATATTGGACAGCGCCTGCCCGTAGGTATCGTGGAAATGGCCCGACAGGCGGTCCAGCGCAAACTCCGCCGCCGCGGCGCGCATCACTTCCTGCACGCGCACGGGGGTGCCCACGCCGATGGTGTCGGCAATGTCGATCTCGTCGCAGCCCAGTTCGCGCATGCGCCGCACCACGTCGACCACCGCGTGCACCGGTACTTCGCCCTGGTACGGGCAGCCCAGCGCGCACGAGATGCTGCCGCGCAGGCGCACGCCCTTCTCCTTGGCTGCCGCTGCCACCGGCGCAAAGCGCGCGATCGACTCGGCGATCGAGCAGTTGATGTTCTTCTGCGAGAACGCCTCGCTGGCGGCGCCGAAGATCACGACCTCGTCGGCACCGGCCTCGATCGCGCCTTCAAACCCCTTCATGTTCGGCGTCAGCGCCGAAAACAGTGTGCCGGGCCGGCGCTGGATGCGCGCCATCACGTCGGCACCGTCGGCCATCTGCGGCACCCACTTGGGCGACACGAACGACGCGGCCTCGATATTGACGAAGCCGGCATCGGTCAGCTGGTTGATCAGCGCGACCTTGACCTCGGTCGGCACCATCGCCTTCTCGTTCTGCAGGCCGTCGCGCGGACCGACTTCAACGATCTTCACGTAGTTCGGCATGGTCATGGCTGTCTCCTGTCTTTGATTCGTATTGGTCGGGCGCTCAGTAGCCCCGCTGCACGTCGACCACGCCCGCGATCGGCTGGCCCGCGCGCAGCGCGCGGATCTTGCCGGCGATCTGCGCGATGCTGTCTTCGCGCAACGTGAGCGCCGAGATATGCGGCGTGACGGTGATGCGCGGCTCCTGCCAGAACGGGTGTTCGGCAGGCAGCGGCTCGGTGCGGAACACGTCGAGCGTGGCACCCGCAACCTGCCCCGACTGCACCGCGGCAAGCAGGTCTTCCTCGACCAGGTGCTGCCCGCGCGCGACGTTGATCACATACGCGCCCTGCGCCAGCCGCGCGAACAGCCCCGCGTTGAGGATGTTCTCGGTCTGCGGTGTCAGCGGCAGCACATTGACCAGCACGCGCAGGCCATCGAGGAACGGCGCCTGCCCGGCATCGCCGTAGAAGCCACTCACGCCTTCGATGGCGCGCGCGGTGCGGCTCCAGCCTCGCACCGGGAAGCCGAAGCCCGCCAGCGTGCGGGCGATATGCGTGCCGAGCGTGCCCACCCCCATCACGCCGACGGTGAAGTCCGCGCGGCGATGCGGCTTCAGGAATTTCCAGTTGCCGGCGCGCTGCTGGGCCTCGTAGGCGTCCATCTTGCGGAAATAGCGCAGCACAGCGTGGGTGACGTACTCGGCCATCTGCGCGGCCATGCCGGCATCGTCGAGCCGCACGATCGGCACGCCCGCGGGCAAGGCGTCAGGGGCTTCATCGCGCAGGCGCAGGATGCCGTCGACGCCGGCGCCCAGGTTGAACACCGCCTTCAGGTCGGTACGGCCACGCAGCATCTCCACCGGCGGGCGCCAGACCACGGCGTAGTCGGCCGGTTCGCCACGGCTGTCCTCCCACGTCACGCATTGCGCTTCGGGCAGTGCCTCGGCGAAGCCTGCGATCCAGGGGTCGTAGCGGCCATCGGGGACGTACAACTGCAACTTCATTTTGTCTCCAGGGGAATTCTGGTGGGGTTAAAGGCGTATTTTGGCAGAGGAACGGGCTTGGGGTTGGTTGGGGCAACGGTAACCGCGCCCCTGCCCCCTGTCGCGCTTCAAGCCCCCGACTTCCCCTCGAACGCCAGCAGCTGCGCCCCCTCCACCACCTGCTCCCCGACCCCGTAAAGCACCTCACTCACCACCCCGTCCACCGGTGCGCTGATGGTGTGCTCCATCTTCATGGCCTCCATCACCAGCAACGGCGTGCCGCGCGTGACGGTGCTGCCAGCCTCGACCATCACCGCAATGACCTTCCCGGGCATCGGCGCGGTGAGCTTGCCGCCTTCGCTTTCGGTCTCGCCGGCATGGGCCAGCGGATCGAGCCAGGCCAGGCTCACATGCCGCCCGGCATAGAAGACGTGGAAGGTCTCGCCATCGGCATGCACCTGCCCGTGCGCGCGCCGGGTGCCGAGGTTGATGCGGATATCGTCGGCCTGGCAGGTGCAGGCAAAGGGCGCCGCCTGGTCCGCATAGATCAGCGTGCTGCCGCGCTCGTTGGTGCTCAGCGTCACCTCCAGCACCTGCTCGCCATAGCCGAAGCGCAGCGTGCGCGACACGCCGCCGTTCAGCCGCCACGCGCCGCCATGGGTCCACGGCGAATGCTGGTCGGCGGCGTCGATGCGGCGCTCGCGGGCCTCGCGGTCGAACAGCGCCGCCACCGCCAGCGCGATGACTTCCAGGCCGACCGGCGCCGGCGGCGGGAACAGGACCTTCTCGTTGCGCTCGATCAGGCCGGTGTCGAGGTCCGCCGTGCGGAAGGCCTGGGACGACACCAGCCGCTGCAGGAAGGCCACGTTGGTCGACAACCCCACCACGTGGTAGGCCGCCAGCGCCTGGCGCATGCGCGAGAGTGCCTCGTCGCGGTCCTTGCCCCAGACGATCAGCTTGGCGATCATCGGGTCGTAGAACGGGCTGATGGTGTCGCCCTCGCGCACGCCGGCGTCGATGCGGATGCCGGCCGGGCCGTGCACATCCTCACCGCGCATGAACTGCACCGCCGGCGGCGTGCGCAGGAAGCGCAGCGTGCCGGTGGACGGCAGGAACTGCTTGTCGGGGTTCTCGGCGTAGATACGCGCTTCCAGCGCATGGCCGTCGATGCGCAGCTGGTCCTGCGTGAGCGGCAGCGCTTCACCGGCGGCGACGCGCAGCTGCCATTCGACCAGGTCCTGCCCGGTGATCATTTCGGTGACGGGGTGCTCCACCTGCAGGCGCGTGTTCATCTCCATGAAGTAGAACGAACCGTCCTGGTTGGCGATGAACTCCACCGTGCCGGCGCCGACATAGCCGACCGCCTTGGCCGCGGCCACCGCCGCTTCGCCCATGGCGCGGCGGCGCGCCTCGGTCATGCCTGGCGCGGGGGCTTCTTCCAGCACCTTCTGGTGGCGGCGCTGCACCGAGCAGTCGCGCTCGAACAGGTAGACGCAGTTGCCGTGGGTATCGGCAAACACCTGGATCTCGATATGGCGCGGGCGCGTCAGGTACTTCTCCACCAGCACCTTGTCATCGCCGAAGCTGGCGCTGGCCTCGCGCTTAACCGAAGCGAGCGCAGCCTCGAAGGCGTCGCCCGACTCGACCACGCGCATGCCCTTGCCGCCGCCGCCGGCGCTGGCCTTGAGCAGCACCGGGTAGCCGATGCGGTCGGCCTCGCGGCGCAGCAGCGCCGGACCCTGGTCCTCGCCGTGGTAGCCGGGCACCAGCGGCACCGCGGCCTTCTCCATCAATTGCTTGGCCGCGCTCTTGCTGCCCATCGCGCGGATGGCGGACGCCGGCGGGCCGATGAAGACCAGCCCCGCCGCGGCGCAGGCCTCGGCAAAGGCTTCGTTCTCGGACAGGAAGCCGTAGCCCGGGTGGATGGCCTGGGCGCCGGCTTCCTTCGCCATCTCGATGATGTGGTCGGCGCGCAGGTAGCTGTCGCGCGCGGCCGCGCCGCCGATATGTACGGCCTCGTCGCAGAAGGCGACGTGGCGCGCGTCGGCGTCGGCATCCGAGTACACCGCGACGGTGCGGATGCCGAGCCGGCGGCAGGTGGCGGCCACGCGGCAGGCGATTTCACCGCGGTTGGCGATCAGGATCTTGTTGAACATGGCTCCTCCTAGTTTTTCGACAGGACGGCGAGCCAGCTGACTACCGGTGGGCTTCCTTACCTCGTCATCCCGCGTAGCCCTCTGCGCGGATGTCGAGGCGGGCCAGCAGGGCGCGATCGCGGTCGGCCTGCGGGTTGCCGGTGGTCAGCAGCTTTTCGCCGTAAAAAATGGAATTGGCGCCGGCCATGAAGCACAGCGCCTGCAACGCTTCGTCCATGGCCTCGCGGCCGGCGGACAGGCGCACCATGGCGCGCGGCATGGTGATGCGTGCCACGGCAATGGTGCGGACGAACTCGAACGGATCCAGCGCCTCGGTGCCCGCCAGCGGCGTGCCCTCGACCTGGACCAGGTTGTTGATGGGCACCGACTCCGGATACGGGTCCATATTCGCCAGCTGCGCGATCAGGCCGGCGCGCGCTTCGCGCGCCTCGCCCATGCCGACGATGCCGCCGCAGCAGACATTGATGCCGGCGTCGCGCACATGGCCGATGGTGTCGAGCCGGTCCTGGTAGGTGCGCGTGGTGATGATCTTGCCGTAGAACTCAGGTGAGGTATCCAGGTTGTGGTTGTAGTAGTCCAGCCCCGCCTCCTTGAGCTGCTGCGCCTGCTCGGCCTTGAGCATGCCGAGCGTGACGCAGGTCTCCAGGCCCATCGCCTTGACTTCGCGCACCATGTCCATCACCGGCTCCAGGTGGCGGTCCTTGGGGCTGCGCCAGGCGGCGCCCATGCAGAAGCGGGTGGCGCCATTGGCCTTGGCCGCGCGCGCGGCGTCCAGCACCTCGTCCAGCGCCATCAGCTTCTCGGCCTTCACGCCGGCATCGTGGTGCGCGCTCTGCGGGCAGTAGCCGCAATCCTCTTCGCAGCCGCCGGTCTTGATCGACAGCAGCGTGGACAGCTGCACGGTATTGGCGTCGAAGTGCTCGCGGTGCACTTGCTGGGCGCGGAACAGCAGGTCGTTGAACGGCAGCGCGAACAGCGCGGCAACGTCATCGACGCGCCACGCGGCGTCATCGGGCAGTGCGTGCGAGCGCGCGCTCTGGCGCAGGGAATCGACGGAAACGGTAGTAACGGTGGTAGCGGTGTGAGCTTGAGTCATGATCGATGCGAATTCTGGTTCAGGCAGCAAGGCCGGCGGCCTCGGCTTGGTATTGGGTAGCGGCGGCGAACAGCGGCGCAAGGTCGAGCCGGCCAGCTGCCGCGGCGGGCGCCAGTTGCCAGGGCAATTCACCCAGGCAAGGCGCGTCCAGCGACGCGTGCAGCGTGGCGATGTTCTCGTCGGCCAGCAGCATGTCCGGGTCGACCCGGTTGGCGATCCAGCCCGCCAGCGGCAGGCCGCGCGCGCGGATGGCTTCGGCGGTCAGCATGGCGTGGTTCAGGCAGCCGAGCCGGATGCCGACCACCATCACTACCGGGACCGCCAGCATCACCGCCAGGTCGGCGGTGTTCCAGCGCACCGCGCCTGCGTCGAGCGGCACGTTGAAGCCGCCCACGCCCTCAACCACCACCGCATCGGCCTGCCGGCGCAGCGCGTCGAAGGCGGCACGGACCGGCGCGCGCGTGATGCGCACGCCCTCGTGCGCGGCGGCCAGGTGCGGCGAGCACGGGGTGCGCAGCAGGAACGGGCAGGTCTGGCCCAGCGGCACCGCCACCGAGCTGGCGGCGCGCAGCTGCGCCACGTCGTCGTTGTGCCAATGGCCGTCGCGCCACTCACTGCCGCTGGCCACGGGCTTCATGCCCGCGGTGCGGTAGCCGGCGGCATGGAGCGCATGCAGCAGCGTGGCGCTGGCGTGGGTCTTGCCGATGCCGGTATCGGTGCCCGTGATAAAGCAGGCGAAAGGCGCACGCGTGCTCATGCGACCTCCCGCTGCGCCACGGCGGCGCTCAGGGCATCCAGCAGGCGCCGCACATCGTCTTCGGTGTGCGCGGCCGACAGCGTGATGCGCAGCCGCGCGGTGCCTTCCGGCACGGTCGGCGGCCGGATCGCGCCGACGCGGATGCCATCCGCCTCGAGCGTGGCCGACAGCGCCAGCGCGGCGCCATTGTCGCCGACGATCAGCGGCTGGATCGCGGTCTCGCTGTCGCCCAGCGTCCAGCCCGCGATGGCAGCCAGCTGGGCCAGCCCCTCGCGCAGCATGGCGATGCAGCGCGTCAGTTGCGCGCGGCGTTGCGTGCCCTCTTCTCCTTCGATGATCGCCAGGCTGGCCAGCAGCGCATGCGCGACTGCCGGCGGCGCGGCCGTGGTGTAGATATACGGCCGCGCGGTGTTGACCAGGTGTTCGATGATGGTCTCGTGCGCGGCAACGAAGGCGCCCGCCACGCCGGCGGCCTTGCCGAGCGTGCCGATATAGATCAGCCGCTCGGACGACAGCCCGAGCGCTTCCAGCACGCCGTGGCCCTGCTCGCCCAGCACGCCGAAGCCGTGGGCGTCATCGACGATGATCCAGGCGTCATGGCGCTCGGCCAGTTCCAGCAGCTTGCGCAGCGGCGCGACATTGCCGTCCATGCTGAACACGCTGTCGGTCACGATCAGCTTGCGCTCGCTGGTGCTGGCCGCCAGCAGCGCTTCCAGCGCGGCGGTGTCGCAATGCGGGTAGCGCTGCACGTCGGCGCGCGCGAGCCGCGCCCCATCGATCAGCGAGGCATGGTTGAGCGACTCGCAGAACAGCGTGGCGCCCGCCGTGCCCAGCGCGGTCAGCACCGCCATGTTGGCCATGTAGCCGGTGCAGAAATACAGCGTGCGCGCATGCGGGATATGCGGGGCGAGCCAGCGCGCCAGTTCCGCTTCCAGCTGCGTGTGCGCCAGCGAATGCCCGCTGACCAGGTGCGAGGCCCCGCTGCCCGCGCCATAGCGCTGCGCGCCTTCCACCAGCGCGGCGATCACATCCGGGTGGTTGGCCAGCCCCATGTAGTCGTTGCTGCAGAAGGTCAGCAGCGATTCCGGCTCGGACCCGTCTTCGCCCACGGCCTGATGCGGCGCGCAGGCAGTGTGGGCAACGCGGCGGCGGCGCGTCAGGGCCAGCGCGTGGCGCTGTTCGGCGGCCTGCCTCAGTTGTTCAAGCAGCATGGCGCACCTCCCTGCTCGTGGTCACATCGGTGGTTACATCGTCGAGCGTGGCCAGCATCTGCTCGCCCAGCCAGCGTGCCTGCGCGGCATCGAAGACGTAGGGCGGCATCACGTACACCGTATTGCCGATCGGGCGCACCAGCAGCTCGCGCTCGCGCGCGGCGTGATGGAAGCGCGCGGCAAAGTCGGCGCCGGCGACGTCATCGCGCACATCGGCGGCCCAGATCAGCCCGCGCTGGCGCACGTGCCGCAGGCGCGCGTCGGCGGCCAGCGCGGCCATGCCGTCGGCAAGCCAGTGCGCGCGCTCGCGGTTGCGCGCGAGCACGTCGTCCTGCGCGAACAGGTCCAGCGTGGCCAGCGCGGCGCGGCAGGCCAGCGGGTTGCCGGTGTAGGAGTGCGAATGCAGGAAGCTGCGGGCCAGCTCGTCGGCGACGAAGGCGCGCTGGATCTCCGGGCGCGAAAGCACCAGCGACAGGGGCAGGTAGCCGCCGCTGATGCCCTTGGACAGGCACAGGAAGTCAGGCCACAGGTGCGCGGGCAGCGGCGCCTCCCCGGCGCGCGACTGTTCCCACGCGAAAAAGGTGCCGGTGCGCCCGCAGCCCACCGCGATCTCGTCGGCGATCAGGTGGATCCGGTAGCGGTCGCACAGTGCGCGCGCGCCATCCAGATACGACGGGTCGTACATTGCCATGCCGGCGGCGCCCTGCACCAGCGGCTCGACGATCAGCGCGGCGATCTGGCCGGCGCGCTCGCGCAGCAGGGTTTCCAGCTCCGCCAGGGCGCGGGCGGCCACGTCCGCAGCGCTCTCGCCGGGTGCGGCCTGGCGTGCGTCGGGCGACATCACCACGTGTGCGCGGCGGATCAGCGGATCATAGGCATCGCGGAACACTTCCACGTCGGTCACCGCGAGCGCGCCCACGGTCTCGCCGTGGTAGCCATGGCGCAGGCAGACGAACTCGCGCTTGGCCGGCAGGCCGGTATTGCGCCAGTAGTGGAAGCTCATCTTCAGCGCGATCTCGACCGCCGAAGCGCCGTCCGAAGCGTAGAAGACATTGCCGAGCGCGCCGCCGGTCAGCGCCGACAGGCGCTCGGCCAGCTCCACCGCCGGAGCGTGGGTGCAGCCGGCGAGCATCACGTGCTCAAGCGTTTCCAGCTGGCTGGCCAGCGCGGCGTTGATGCGCGGGTTGGCGTGGCCGAACAGGTTGACCCACCAGGAGCTGGTGGCGTCGAAATAGCGGCGGCCGTCGGCATCATGCAGCCACGGGCCAACGCCGCGCACGATCGCCAGCGGCACCGCGTCGTCGTCGGGGCGCAGCCGCGTGCATGGATGCCAGACGGCGTTGCGGCTGCGCTGGCCGAGTGCCTGCGCGTCGCTGCCTGGGGAAAGGGACAGGTGATCCAAGATAGCCCTCCTTTGTTGACCGTCCGCGCGCGCGCCGCTGCCGGCGAGGCCGGGCAGTGCGATGGTGGCGGACAGGTTGGGGAGGGTCATGTTAGGAATGTCTTCTCGGGCTTGGCAACGAAGGCGATATTTTTACGTTAGCTGTGCTTTGACCGGATTTGCCGAACGTTATCTGGGTGAAGCGCCGTTCTTGTCGCTAGCGTGCCGCGATCTCCACGCAACCTGCCGGTGTCTTTTTTCACTGCGGCAGGCCGGATGTGTGACTCAAGCGGGGCGCCACGACGGCGAGCGCTTCTCCAGGAACGACTTCACCCCTTCACGCCCCTCTTCCGACGCCCGGATCTTCGCAATCCGGTCCGCGGTATCGGCCAGCAAGTCGTTGTCGATCACGCGCCCGGCGATGTCCTGCACCAGCCGCTTGCTTTCGCGCACGGCGTTCGGGCTGTTGGCCACCAGCGCGGTCGCCAGTTCAGCGACCTTGGCGTCCAGGGCCTCGGCCGGCACCACCGCATGCACAAAGCCCAGCCGCAGCGCCTCGGCGGCATCGAAACGCTCGGCGGTGATGAAGTAGCGGCGTGCGGCCTGCTCGCCCAGCGCGCGGATCACATACGGGCTGATGGTGGCGGGCAGCAGGCCCAGGCGCGCCTCGGACAGGCAGAAGTGCGCGTGCTCGGCGGCCACCGCGATATCGCAGGCGGCCACTAGGCCCATGCCGCCGGCGTAGGTGTCGCCCTGGATGCGCGCGATCACCGGGCGCGGGCACGACCAGATGGTGTGCAGCATCTGCGCCAGGGTCAGCGCATCGGCGCGATTCTGGTCGTCGGAATAGCCCGCCATCTTCTTCATCCAGTTCAGGTCGGCGCCGGCGCAGAAGGCCGGGCCGTTGCCGGCCAGCACGATGGCGCGCACCTCGTCCATGTCGCCCAGCGCGCGGAAGGCGCCGGTCAGCTCGGCGATCACGGTCTCGTTGAAGGCGTTGCGCACATCGGGCCGGTTCAGCGTGACGGTGGCGACGTGGCTGGCGATATTGACGGTCAGGGCGGTGAATTCCATGGTTCGCTCCGTTGGCGGATTAAGTTGTCTGGTGCGGTTCAGGTGCCGGCGTCGAACGGCAGCCCCAGCGAGCGGAAGAAGTTGCCGACTTCAGGCAACCACACCGGGATGCCTTCGCGTGCGCTGAAGACGCGATGCGAGTCGTTCCCGAACTCGCCCACGTCCACCAGCCGCGATCTGGCCGCGGGACCGGTGGCGCGCGCCTTGAAGGCGTTGAACATGCGGCCGGGCAAGGGCACCGGCCAGTAGCTGTCGTTGTCGCCGTACACCCACAGCGACGGGTAGCGCGCCAGGCCGCCATAGCTGGCAAAGGCATCGACCAGGCGCTCTTCCCAGTCCGGGCAGTTCAGGTTGCGCAGCCCGCCCGCGAAATTGACCACGCCCAGCACCCCCGGATAGCCGATGGTGCTGAACGCCATCGTGGTCAGGCCCCCGTGCGACTGGCCGATCACGACAATGCGGTCCATGTCCACATAGGGCTGCGTGGCCATGAAGTCGAGCGTGGCGACGACATCGTCGGCCTGCATCATGCCGTTGGTCTCGATGTCGCAGCTGCCGCCCACATAGGCGCCACCCGAGCGCGCAAAACCCTGCCGCATCGGCAGCACCACGGCGTAGCCGCGGCGCAGGAATTCCAGGCTCTGCGCCGGAAAGCGCGCGCGCCCCTGCATCGCGGGCCGGCCCGGCGCCTTGCCGTGGTTGATCACCACCAGCGGGAACGGCCCGTCGCCAGCCGGCTTGAATACCGTGGCCTCCAGGTCGATGCGCGACGGGATCGCCGCCTTGGGCAGCATCACCACCTGCTCCTGGAAGCGCATGCGCGGCGCAGGATTGCCGTTGCCGTTCTCGCTCTGCGCATGCCCGGACAGCGGCGCCAGCAAGGCAAGCGCCGTGACCAGGGCTGGGCTGCGAAGCAGGCGGGCGACGCTGCGCATGGGGTGGAAGGCGGTAATGGGGTCAGTAGCGGCGTGGCCGGGATTACATGCGGAACACGCCGAACTTCATCTCGTCGATCGGTGCGTTCAGGCTGGCGGAAAGACCCAGGCCCAGCACGGTGCGGGTCTGCGCCGGGTCGATCACGCCGTCGTCCCACAGCCGCGCGCTGGCGTAGTACGGATGGCCCTGGTGCTCGTACTGGTCGCGGATCGGCTGCTTGAACGCCTCTTCCTCCTGCGCGCTCCACTTGCCGCCCTTGCCTTCGATGCCGTCGCGGCGCACCGTGGCCAGCACGCTGGCGGCCTGCTCGCCGCCCATCACCGAGATGCGCGCGTTCGGCCACATCCACAGGAAGCGCGGCGAATAGGCGCGCCCGCACATGCCGTAGTTGCCGGCGCCGAACGAGCCGCCGATGATCACCGTGAACTTGGGCACCTGCGCGGTGGCGACCGCGGTCACCATCTTGGCGCCATTGCGGGCAATGCCTTCGTTCTCGTACTTGCGGCCCACCATGAAGCCGGTGATGTTCTGCAGGAACACCAGCGGGATCTTGCGCTGGCAGCACAGCTCGATAAAGTGCGCGCCCTTCAGGGCGGATTCGGAGAACAGGATGCCGTTGTTGGCGACGATGCCGACCGGGTAGCCCCAGATGCGCGCGAAGCCGCACACCAGCGTGGTGCCGTAGCGCGCCTTGAACTCGTCGAACTCGGAGCCGTCGACCAGGCGCGCGATCACCTCGCGCACGTCGTAGGGCTTGCGCGTGTCGGTGGGGATCACGCCGTACAGTTCTTCCACCGGGTAGAGCGGCTCGACCGGCTCGTGCAGGCGGATCTGGTCCGGCTTGCGGCGGTTCAGGTGCTGCACGATATTGCGCGCCAGGCTCAGCGCGTGATGGTCGTTCTGTGCAAAGTAGTCGGCCACGCCCGACAGGCGCGTATGCACGTCGGCGCCGCCCAGGTCCTCGGCGCTGACCTCCTCGCCGGTGGCGGCCTTCACCAGCGGCGGGCCGCCCAGGAAGATGGTGCCCTGGTTCTTGACGATGATGGACTCGTCGCTCATCGCCGGCACGTAGGCGCCGCCGGCGGTGCACGATCCCATCACCACCGCGATCTGCGGGATGCCCTGCTTGGACAGGTTGGCCTGGTTGTAGAAGATGCGGCCGAAGTGGTCGCGGTCGGGGAACACGTCGTCCTGGTTGGGCAGGTTGGCGCCGCCGGAATCCACCAGGTAGATGCACGGCAGGTTGTTCTCCTCGGCGATCTCCTGCGCGCGCACATGCTTCTTGACCGTCATCGGGTAGTAGGTGCCGCCCTTGACGGTGGCGTCATTGCAGACGATCACGCACTCCTGCCCGGCCACGCGGCCGATGCCGGTGATGATGCCCGCGCCCGGCGCGGCATCGTCGTACATGTCGTAGGCGGCCAGCTGCGACAGCTCCAGGAACGGCGTGCCGGGATCGAGCAGTTGCTGCACGCGCTCGCGCGGCAGCAGCTTGCCGCGTGACAGGTGCTTGTTGCGCGCGTCTTCGCCGCCGCCTTCGGCCAGCTTCGCGATCCTGGCCTTGAGGTCGGCCACCAGGGCCTGCATCGACTCGGCGTTGGCCTTGAAGGATTCGGAGCGGGCGTTGAGTTTGGTTTCCAGGGTGGGCATCTGTGTCTCTTCCTGCTTGATATTGGTTTTCGCCGTCCTGCCAGCGGCCGGGCTCAGCTTGCGTGCCTGGGCAGCGGGTGCCCCGGCATCAGGTCGTAGGGGTGCTTCCAGCCCGGCAGCGCACGGATGCGCTCGGCCCAGGCGTGGATATGCGGATACTCCTTGCGCCAGTGCACGGCGATCTCGTCGTCGAAGAAGACGTAGCCCGCCAGCGAGAAGTCCGCGATGGTGACGCGCTCGCCCAGCAGGAACGCTCGCCCGGCCAGGTGCGCATTGAGCACGTTCCACGCGCCTTCGCAGCGCGCGCGGAAGAACTCCAGCACGGCCGGGTCAGGCGACCTGGCAAAGGTGCGCATGAAACGGTAGGTGGCGGTGTAGGACGTGAACTTGTGGTTGTCGAACAGCAGCCAGCGCAGCACCTCGGCGCGCTCGGCCTCGTCGCGCGGGCCGTAGGCATCGAGGCGCGTGGCCAGCGTTTCCAGGATGGCACCGGACTGCGACAGGCGCTGGCCGCCGAACTCCAGTACCGGCACCTCGCCCATCACGTTGATGGCGCGGTATTCGGGCGTGCGGGTCTCGCCGTTGAAGAAATCGACGAAGCGCGGCTGCCACAGCTGCTGGCCGCGCTGCACGCCGACGGTTTCCAGCAGCAGCGCCACCTTGTAGGCATTGCCGGACTGGGCAAAGCAATACAGCAGGTACTCAGGCTCGTTCCGCTTCTCGATGCTCATGATGTCTCCCCGATCATGTCGCCATCCACATAGAGCCAGCGCGGTGCCTCGCCAGGCGCGCGCGGCTCGCGTACAAAGCGGCTGCGTTCGTGCAGCCGCATGGCGCGCCCGCCTACCTTGTAGCGCGCCACGAATTCCACTTCGGCATGCGCATCGTCCTGCTGCGCATGCGCCTTCACCGTGAGCCCGAGCCAGCGCGTGGCGGTATCCGGCAACAGGTCGGCCGGGCAGGTCGATGCATGCCAGGTCTGCCGCAGCCATTCCATGTCGTTCAGCACATAGGCGCTGTAGCGCGAGCGCATCAGCGCCTCGGCATTGGGCGGCAGTGCCTCGCCACGATGGAAGCGGCCGCAGCAGGCGGCATAGTCCGCGCTGCCACACGGGCACGGCACCGGTCCGGCCTTGGGCAGGCGGCCTGCCGCTTTCGCCGTCATCCCACCAGCTCCGGCAGGTCGCGCATATCGGTGAAGATGGTGCCCGCGCCGGCCTCGCGCAGCAGCGCGGCATCGTTGCGCTCGGCGTAGCCGAACACCGTCATGCCGGCGGCAACGCCCGCGGTCACGCCGGTCGGGCTGTCTTCCACCACGGCGCAGCGCCCCGGCTCAACGCCCATGGTGCGCGCGGCCAGCAGGTACACATCGGGCGCGGGCTTGCTGCGCGCCACTTCGGTGGCGGAGAAGATATGCTCGCGCTCATCCTGCTGGAACAGCTCGACCAGGCCGGTCCTGGTCAGCTGCAGCTTGACCTTGACGCGGTCCGCACCCGACGCCACGCACACCGGCATGCCGGTGGCGGCGATCTTGCCAATCGCCTCGCGCACATGGGCGACCGCGGCGACTTCCGCTTCCAGCACCGCATTGCGGCGCGCCAGCCAGGTCGACAGCCAGTTCTCGGGCAGCGGCGCGCCGCGCATGCGCTCGATCATCTCCAGCTCTTCGCGCACGGCGCGGCCGAGGAACAGGCGCGTGGAGTCTTCCAGCGAGATCTCGATGCCAAGCTCGTTCAGCATCTGGTTGAGCACGCGGTTGACGATGGGCTCGCTGTCGACGAGCACGCCGTCGCAGTCGAAGATCACGCAATCGAATCGGCCGGAATGGCCACGGGTTGCTGCAGTCATGCGGGTTTCTTTTCCTTGGTGTCCAGGCTCGGCACGGCCCGGAGTTCAGTCTGGCGGCGGCTCTTCAGGTGGGCCTCGACCTGGTCGAAGCGGTCGAAGCCCCAGAACGGCTCGCCGTCGATGATGACGAAGGGCGAGCCGAACACGCCCTTGGCCATCGCCACGTCGATCTCGGCCTTGAGCTGGTCCTTGATCTGGTAGCTGGTGGCGCCGGCATCCAGCGCCTGCACGTCCACGCCCAGCGGCTCGGCCAGCTTCATGATCTCGGCCGGCTCGGCGATATTGATGTCGTCGACGAACAGCGCGCGGTACACCGACTTGGCAAAGGCCGCGGCGATGTCGTCGCCGTGGTGGTTCTGCAGCCACAGCATGGCGCGCGCGGCGTGCGTGGTGGGCAGCGGGAAATGCGTGGGGCGCTTGTATTCGATGCCGTGGAAGCGCGCGGTGCGCTCGAAATCGCGCCACGAATAATCGCCCTTGAGCGGCAGCTGCGGCAGCGGCGAGGCGCCCGTGGTCTTGAACACCACGCCCAGCAGGATGGGATGCCAGGCGACGATGCGCCCGTACTTCTGCGCCAGGTCGTCGATGCGGGTACTGGCAAAGTAGCCGTAGGGCGAAGAGAAATCAAAGTAGAAGTCGATCGCTGCGGTCATGTCGGGGCCCTTCTTGTTGTGGTTGCCGGTACTGGGATCAGGGAAGCGTGCCGCCTTCGCGGCACACGCCCCATCGTACGCGCATCGCTAGGCCAGCGCGCGCGCGATCAGGATCTTCTGGATATCGCTGGTGCCCTCATAGATCTGGCATACGCGCACGTCGCGGTAGATGCGCTCCACCGGGAAGTCGCTGACGTAGCCGTAGCCGCCGAACACCTGGATCGCATCCGAGCACACCCGCTCTGCCATCTCGCTGGCAAAGAGCTTGGCCATGGCCGCTTCCTTCAGGCACGGGCGGCCGGCGTCGCGCAGTGCGGCGGCGTGCCACACCATCTGGCGCGCCACGTCGATGCGGGTGGCCATCTCGGCCAGGCGGAACTGCACCGCCTGATGCTGGAACAGCGGCTGGCCGAAGCTCTCGCGCTCCTTGGCATAGGCCAGCGCCGCCTCGAACGCCGCGCGCGCCATGCCGATGCTCTGCGAGGCGATGCCGATGCGCCCGCCTTCCAGTCCCGACAGCGCCATCTTGTAGCCGCCGCCCTCGTCGCCGAGCAGGTTGGCCGCCGGCACGCGGCAGTCCTCGAACAGGATCTGCGCGGTGTCCGACGAGTGCTGGCCGAGCTTGTCCTCCAGCCGCGCCACCACGTAGCCCGGGGTCGAAGTCGGCACGATGAAGGCGCTGATGCCGCGCTTGCCTGCGGCCTTGTCGGTCACGGCCAGCACGATCGCCACGTCGGCGTTCTGGCCGCTGGTGATGAACTGCTTGACGCCGTTGAGCACGTAGTGGTCGCCATCGCGTACCGCAGTGGTGCGCAGCGCCGACGCATCCGAGCCGACGTGCGGCTCGGTCAGGCAGAACGCGCCCAGCATCTCGCCGCGCGCCAGCGGCACCAGCCACTGCTGCTTCTGCGCCTCGCTGGCGAACGACATCAGCATGCTGCACACCGGGCAGTTGTTGACGCTGATGACGGTGGAGGTGCCGCCATCGCCGGCCGCGATCTCTTCCAGGATCAGCGCCAGCGACAGGTAGTCCAGTCCGGCGCCGCCATATTCCTCCGGAACCGCCACGCCGTAGGCACCCAGCGCCGCGAGTTCGCGGTGCACGTCCTTGGGGAAGGTCTTGTCGCGGTCCCACTGCGCGGCCTGCGGCGCGATCACTTCCTGCGCGAACTGGCGCACGGCGTCTCGGATCATTTCCTGTTCGGGGGTCAGCAGCATGTCGGTTCGATGCTCAGTGTGCGGGCGCGCTTACCAGGGGATGGGCGTGCCGTCGTAGTTGTGGAAGGTGCCGTTGTCGCGCCGCTTGACGCCGGCCAGCACCTGGCGCATGCCCTTGACGCTCTGCTGCACGGTCAGGTCGGCTTCCTGGCCGCCCATGTCGGTCTTGACCCAGCCCGGGTGCAGCGCGACGCAGGTGGCGTGGCGCGCATCGAGCGACACCGTGCGCAGCGCCGCATTGGCGCCGGCCTTGCTGACGCGGTACAGCCAGCTGGTGCTGTGCTCCATCGCGGTGATGCTGCCCATGCGCGAAGACAGCACCGCCAGCACGCCGCCGTGGCCGGACTGGCCCGCTTCGACATAGGGCAGCAGCAGCGGCAGCGCCATCATCGGGCCCAGCACGTTGACATGCATCACCCGGTCGAATTCCTGCGGCGTGACCGGTTGCGCGCCTTCGGTGCGGGGTCCCAGCACGCCGGCGTTGTAGATCGCCACGTCGAGGGCTTCGCCGTCGAGCTTCCAGCCCAGGCCCGCGACCGCGCCGGCATCGGACAGGTCGACCTGATGGGCTTCGGCGCCCAGCGCCTGCAATGCGCCGACGCCTTCGGGCGTACGCGCCGCCGCAATGACGCGCCAGCCGTCGGCACGGTACTGGCGTACGAATTCAAGGCCGATGCCGCGCGAGGCACCGAGGATCAGGACGGTTGGCAAGGCTGTGCTCCTTTGTCGGGCTGGCCGGAGCGCGAAATGACTCGCCCGGCCACGGGTTCAGCAAACTGCCTCTGTCTTGCTCCCTCTCCCGCTTGCGGGAGAGGGGAGAAAACAAGCGGGAAGGAGCGCGTTACAGGATCTCGATCCCCACCGCAGTCGCCTCACCCCCACCGATACACAAGCTCGCCACCCCACGCTTGCCGCCGGTCTTGCGCAATGCGCCGATCAGCGTGGTCATGATGCGCGCGCCCGAAGCGCCGATCGGGTGCCCCAGTGCGCAGGCGCCACCATGGATATTGACCTTGTCGCGCGGGATCTTGAGGTCGTGCATGGCCGCCATCGGCACCACGGCGAAGGCCTCGTTGATCTCGAACAGGTCGACGCTGTCGGTGGTCCAGTCCAGCTTGCGGTACAGCTTGGAAATCGCTTCCACCGGCGCGGTGGTGAACCAGCCCGGCGCCTGCGCGTGGGTGGTGTGGCCGAGCATGCGCGCGATCGGCTGCAGGCCGAGCTGCTTCGCGGTGGAGGCGCGCATCATCACCAGCGCCGAGGCGCCGTCGTTGATGGACGACGACGAGGCCGCCGTGATGGTGCCGTCCTTGGCAAAGGCGGGCTTGAGCGAGGGGATCTTGTCGAGCTTGATGCGGCGCGGGCCTTCGTCGGTGTCGATCACGGTGTCGCCACCCCTGCCGGACACGGTCACCGGCGCGATCTCCCAGCGGAAGTCGCCGTTCTCGGTGGCCTGCTGGGCGCGGCGCACGCTTTCCATCGCGAATTCGTCCTGCTGCTCGCGCGTAAAGCCATACTTGGCGGCGCAGTCCTCGCCGAAGGTGCCCATGGCGCGGCCCTTGTCATACGCGTCTTCCAGGCCGTCCAGCATCATGTGGTCGTAGATCATGCCGTGGCCGATGCGGTAGCCGCCGCGGCCCTTCGGTACCAGGTACGGCGCATTGGTCATGCTCTCCATGCCGCCGGCAATGGCAACATCGAACGAGCCCGCGATCAGCCCGTCGTAGACGGTCATGGCCGCGCGCATGCCCGAGCCGCACATCTTGTTGACGGTGGTGCAGCCCACGCCCAGCGGCAGGCCCGCGCCCAGCGCGGCCTGGCGCGCCGGGGCCTGGCCCTGGCCGGCCGGCAGCACGCAGCCGAACACCACTTCTTCCACCTGCTCGGGCTTCAGGCCTGCGCGCTCGACGGCGGCGCGGATGGCCACGGCGCCCAGCTGCGGCGCGGTGACGCTGGCGAATTCGCCCTGGAACGCAGCCATCGGCGTGCGGGCGGCTGAAACGATGACGATCTCTTCCATGTCGGGTCTCCTGGATCGGTGTATGAAGAAGCGGTGTGTCGGGTGCGTCCGGTCAGCGGATCGACGCCTGCGGCGGGTCGCCGTACTGGCGGTAGGCCGCGGCCAGCTGCTCATGCAGTTCGTCGTTGTTGCTGGCGGCCATGCCCAGGTCGCGCAGCAGGCCGTCGGACACGCCGTAGACCCAGCCATGCACGGTCACGGCCTGGCCGCGGGTCCAGGCGTCCTGGATCACGGTGGTCTGGCAGACGTTGTTGACCTGCTCGATCACATTGAGCTCGCACAGCCGGGTATGGGCGTCGTCCTCGCGCAGCAGCGTGCCGAGATAGGCCTCGTGCTTGTCAGCCACGTCGCGCACATGGCGCAGCCAGTTGTCGGCCAGGCCGATGCGCTCGCGCTTGAGCGCGACCTTGACACCGCCGCAGCCGTAGTGGCCCACCACGGTGATATGGCGCACCTTGAGCACCTCTACCGCGAACTGGATCACCGACAGCGCGTTCAGGTCGCTGTGCGCGATCACGTTGGCGATATTGCGGTGGACGAACACCTCGCCCGGGGCCAGGCCCAGGATCTGGTTGGCCGGCACGCGCGAATCGGAGCAGCCGATCCACAGGTACTCGGGCGCCTGCTGGTTGGCCAGGCGCATGAAAAAGGTGGGGTCCTCGGCGTTGACCCGGTCAACCCACTCGCGGTTGTTGCGGAACAGCTGGGCGATGGCGTCAGTCATGCGACCCTCCTTGCGGGACCAGGATCGGCAACGGCGCCCTGCGCGCCGCCGGCTTCGCCGTAGCGGTAAATGAATCGCTCTGAACTGTGATAGGCAAAGAAGTCATGAACATGTCCGGCCAGCAGCCGGTCCTTATGGCTCTGCCACATGGCAGGTTCGAAAAAATCCGCATGATGGCGCAGGAACGCCGCGCGCACGCGCGTGTCGCCCAGCAGGAAGGTGCGGAAGGTCTCGGGAAAGATATCGTGCGGACGCACCGTGTACCAGACCTCGCCCGACATCTCCTCTTCCTCGTTGCGCGGCTGCGGCACGTGGCGGATGTTGCAGTCGGTCAGGTACTCGATCTCGTCGTAGTCATAGAACACCACGCGCCCGTGGCGCGTGACGCCGAAGTTCTTGTACAGCATGTCTCCCGGGAAGATGTTCGCTGCGATCAGCTCCTTGACGGCGTTGCCGTATTCGATCACGCCGTGCTCGACCTGCTCGTCAGTGCCCTCCGTCAGGTAGATGTTCAGCGGCGTCATGCGGCGTTCGATATAGACGTGGCGCACCACGATCTCTTCGCCGCCGTCCTTGCCGCGCTGGTATTCGATCATCGTCGGCGCGTGCTGCTCGAACTCGCGCACCAGCGCCTCGTCGAAGCGCGAGAGCGGGAAGGCCACGTCGGAGTACTCCAGCGTATCGGCCATGCGGCCGACGCGGTCGTGCTGCTTGACCAGCTGGTACTTGGACTTGACCAGCTCGCGCGTGGTTTCCTTGGGCGCCGGGAAAAAGTCCTTGATGACCTTGAACACGTAGGGGTACGACGGCAGCGTGAACACCAGCATCACCAGCCCGCGGATGCCGGGTGCAACGATGAACTTGTCCGACGAATGCTGCAGGTGGTGCAGGAAGTCGCGGTAGAACAGGTTCTTGCCCTGCTTCTGCAGGCCCAGCGAGGTATAGATCTCGGCGCGCGGCTTGCGCGGCATGATGTCGCGCAGGAAGGTCACGTAGGCCGACGGGATCTCCATGTCGACCATGAAATAGGAGTGCGTGAACGAGAACAGGATCAGCAGCTGTTCCTTCTTCAGCAGCACCGTGTCCAGCGCCAGCTTGCCGCCGGGGCCATGCACGATCGGGATCGCCAGCGGGAAAGTGCGGTCGCCGTTCAGGATACGGCCGATGATGAAGGCCGACTTGTTGCGGAAGAACAGCGACGACAGCGTATGTACCTGGAAATTCGGCGCGATGCGCAGGTCGCCGAAATGCTCGCTGACCGCTCGCACCACGTAGCCGATGTCGCGCTGCAGGTCCTCGAACGGGGACTCCAGCTGGAAGTTGTGCACGATACGCTCGAAGCACGCGGCCATACCCTCGCGGCTGCCCGGGTAGTAGGCGCGGAAGGTCGGGCGCGTGGGCGATTCCTCGTTCTCGATGTACTCGGTCGAGATCGCCGGGCGCACGAAGATGAAATCGTTGTTGAAGTACGAGCGGTGCAGGATGCGCGTGCAGACCGAATTGAAGAAGGTCTCGGCCAGCTCGGGCTGGTGGTGGTTGGTCAGGAGGCCGATGTAGTGCAGCTTGATCTGCTGCCAGATCTCGTCCTCGATGTTCTCGGCGTCGTACTCGTCTTCCAGGATCACGCTCGATTCGCGCACGCGCTCGTTGTAGAACGCAATGCGGTCGCGCTGGATCTGCTGCAGCCCGTGCCAGTCGCCGGCCTCGAACTTCAGCTTGGCCTGGTGGCTGACCTCGCGGAACAGGCGGTAATGTTTGTCGAACCCGTCGAGCATCGTTCTCGCCACATCGAAGGCAATCTGCGAAGAGAGCAGTTTGGGGAAGTGGGACATGGGTCGACGGGGGCCGGGGAGAAAGTGCGGCGAGAGGTCTTGCGACGGGTACTGAGATTGTAATGGGGTTCGGGCGGGGGCTCCGGGTGATTTCGGCGCCCCCTTGCGCTTTACATGGTCTCGGCGAACAGCTCGCGGCCGATCAGCATGCGGCGGATTTCCGAGGTGCCGGCGCCGATCTCGTACAGCTTGGCGTCGCGCCACAGGCGGCCGGCCGGGTATTCGTTGATATAGCCGTTGCCGCCCAGGATCTGCACGGTCTCGCCCGCCATCCAGGTGGCCTTCTCGGCGGTGTACAGGATCACCGCGGCGCAGTCCTTGCGCACCTGGCGCACATGGCCGCTGCCCAGCGCGTCCAGGTTCTTGCCGACCGTGTACAGGTAGCTGCGCGCCGCCTGCAGCGTGGTGTACATATCGGCCACCTTGCCCTGGATCAGCTGGAATTCGCCGATGCTCTGGCCAAACTGCTTGCGGTCGTGGATATACGGGGTGACCACGTCCATGCACGCCTGCATGATCCCGACCGGTCCGCCGGACAGCACCGCGCGCTCATAGTCCAGCCCGCTCATCAGCACCTTGGCGCCGCCGTTCTCGGCGCCCAGGATGTTCTCGACCGGCACTTCCACGTCCTGGAACACCAGTTCGCCGGTGTGGGAGCCGCGCATGCCCAGCTTGTCCAGCTTCTGCGCCACCGAGAAGCCCTTCATGCCCTTCTCGACGATAAAGGCGGTCATGCCGCGCGCGCCCAGCTCGGGCTCGGTCTTGGCGTAGACCACCAGCACATCGCAGTCGGGGCCGTTGGTGATCCACATCTTGGTGCCGTTGAGCACGTAGCGGTCGCCCTTGAGCTCGGCGCGCAGCTTCATGCTGACCACGTCGGAGCCGGCATTGGGCTCACTCATGGCGAGCGCGCCGATCCATTCGCCCGAGACCAGCTTGGGCAGGTACCTGGCCTTCTGCGCGGCGGTGCCGTTGCGGTGGATCTGGTTCACGCACAGGTTGGAGTGCGCGCCGTAGGACAGGCCCACCGACGCCGAGGCGCGGCTGATCTCTTCCATCGCGATCATGTGCGCCAGGTAGCCCATATTGGCGCCGCCGTATTCCTCGGCCACGGTGATGCCCAGCACGCCCAGGTCGCCCATCTTCTTCCAGGCGTCCATCGGGAACTGGTCGGTGCGGTCGATCTCGGCGGCGCGCGGGGCCAGCTCGGCCTGGGCCCAGTCGCGCACGGAGTTGCGCAGCATCTCGATGTCTTCGCCCAGATCGAATTTCAGGCCTGGCAGTTCGGTCATGATGGTCTCCTGTTTGGAATCGGTATGTGTGTCGGGTTCCGGATGGATGGCCGGAGCCGTCAGTTCAGACGTGGCCCAGAGTCTTGACCACGCACAGCGTCATCAGCATGGTGGCCACCTGCTTGCGGCGGCCGTCCTGCTCGACATAGACATCGCCCTGCGCCACGATCAGCGTGCGCCCGGGCTTGAGGACCCGCCCCACCGCCACCAGGCGTTCGCCCTGGGCGGGGGACAGCAGGTTGATCTTGTACTCGGCGGTCAGGCCCGCCTCATCTTCGCCCACCATCGTGAGCGCGGCATAGCCGCAGGCGCTGTCGGCCAGCGCGCCCACCGCACCGCCGTGGAAGAAGCCGTGCTGCTGGGTCACGCCGTCGGACCACGGCATCGCCAGCTCGACCTCGCCGCGCTCCACCCGCCGCAGGGTCGCGCCAAAGGTGGCCATCAGCCCCTGGCGGGAAAAGCTGGTGGCGATGGCGTCGGCGCGCGCGGCGGACAGCGATCCTGGTTCAGCGGGTACGGCACTGGCGTTGGATGACGTCATGGCGGAGTTCCGGTGTGAAAACGTTGGGTCGCCGGCAGCAACAGGCTGCGCGCGCTGTCCGGGTATTCTATTGACGTTTACGTAAACGTCAATCCCATCCGGCACGGATGCCGGTGGAAGTGGCGCTTCAGGCGGCCGAGGTCCGGGCCGGCGCATCGCCGCCTTCCGTGGCCGGCTGCTGCTTGCCGGTCTGGGCGGCCAGCAAGGCCCTGCACTGGCGCTCATGCTGGTCGATCTCGGCCAGTTGTGCCTGCAGGTCTTCCATCTGCCGCTCCAGTGTGCGCCGGTGCGCCGCGAGCGAGTGCAGAAAGCGCTCCAGCTGCGGGGCTGTGTCGCGTGGTGACTCGTAGAGGTCAAGGATCTCGCGGATCTCATTGAGAGTAAGCCCCAACCTCTTGCCGCGCAGCGTCAGTTTCAGCCGGGTCCGTTCACGGCCGTTGTAGACACGCTTGCGCCCGCCCGGCCCTTCGCGCTCCGGCGACAGCAGGCCCTGGTCCTCGTAGAAACGGATGGCCCGGGGCGTGATGTCGAATTCACGCGCAAGGTCGGTGATGGTGTAAGTGGCGGAAGCCGCCGCTGGCGTCGCTGACATAGCCTGCCCAAAGAAAGTGAACGGTCGTTCGTTGTGAAGTCAAGTTTTCGCTTAAGATGGAAACGAACCCGTATGATTGACGTTTACGTTAGCGTCAACCAGATCGGCTGGCAACCGGTGCTTGCACGCCCCTGCTCGATGCTTGGCGTGCCGGCAGAACGAGAAAGCCCGCGCCCCGCGCCAGGCTTCGACCACGAGACTCCTCATGAACGCACTCGAACACCAGCTCCAATACCCGTTCGGCGATACCATGCCCGAGCCCGGCTCCAAGCAGGAAGTCGCCCCCGGCGTCTACTGGCTGCGCATGCCGCTGCCGTTCGCGCTCGACCATATCAACCTGTGGCTGCTGCGCGACCGCCTGGACGGCCGCGACGGCTGGACCATCATCGACTGCGGCATCACCAACGACATCATCAAGGGCCACTGGGAAACCATCTTCGCCAATGAGCTGGAAGGCCTGCCAGTGGTGCGCGTGCTGGTGACGCACAGCCACCCCGACCATGTCGGCCTGGCGCACTGGCTGTGCAAGCGCTTCGGCGTGCGGCTGTGGATGAGCCTGGGCGACTACATGAGCGCGCGCGTGATGGGCAGCGGCACCGGTGCCGGCTCCAGCGCGGGCGGCGACGCCGCCGCCGCGCACTTCGCGCTGCACGGCCTGACCGATGCCGACAGCCAGGAAAAGCTGCGCGCGCGCAAGACCTACTACCCGTCGCTGGTGCCGGACCTGCCGGCGCAGTACCGCCGCATGATGGAGGGCGACACGGTGCGGATCGGCACCGATGCGGCGACCTCGGCCTGGCGCGTGATCACCGGCTTCGGCCATTCGCCCGAGCACGTGGCGCTGTACAACGCCGCCACCAATGTGCTGATCTCCGGCGACATGGTGCTGCCGCGCATCTCGACCAATGTCAGCGTGTTCGACATGGAGCCCGAAGGCAATTCGCTGCAGCTCTACCTGGATTCGCTCGGCAAGTACGAACCGCTGCCGCAGGACGTGCTGATCCTGCCCTCGCATGGCCGCCCCTTCCGCAACCTGCATACCCGCATCATGCAGCTGCGCGAGCACCATGCCGACCGCCTCGCCGAAACGCTCGAAGCCTGCGGCGAGAAGGCCTGCAGCGCGCACGACATCGTCAGCGTGATCTTCAAGCGCCAGTTCGACATCCACCAGATGACCTTCGCCATGGGCGAGTCGCTGGCCCACCTGCACTGCCTGTGGCACCGCGGCGAGCTGGCGCGGGAAACCGGCGACGACGGCGTGATCCGCTTCCGCGCGGCCTGACTGGCTTAGTTGGCGGCCGCCAGCGCCGCCAGGTAGCGCACCCCGTCGACGGCGCGGCTGCCGTACCAGGACAGCATCTCGCCGTCGACCAGCAGCACCGGCTTGCCAAGCTGGCGCTCGAGCGCGTCGGCGTGGTCTTCGGTGAAGCGGTAGGGCTCGGTCGACAGCAGCACCAGGTCGAGCTCGCGCACCAGCGCGTCACTCCAGCGGAAGGTGGGATAGCGCTCGCCGGGCGCGTTGGGGCGGCTGCAGTCGCCGCCCGCGCAGGCCTGCAATGCGGCACTGCCCTCGGGCCAGGTGTGCCAGTTGGCCAATGCCAGCATGCGGCTGATATAGGTATCGCGCGACACCGTCATCCACGGGTCCTGCCAGATCGCATACAGCACGCGGCGCGCCGGCCACGGGCGCACTCGGATCGCGTCCAGCTGCACCTGCAGCGCCATGCACAGCGCCTCGGCCTCGGCGTGGCAGCCGAAGATCCCGCCCAGCAGCTGGTACAGCCCCAGGTTGTCTTCCGGCGCGCACGGATGGGTGACGATGACATTGGGCACGAATGCGCGGATCTCGTCCACGGTCTCGCGCCGGTTCTCATCGATATTGACCACCACGTGCGTGGGCGCCAGCTCGCGCAGCCGCGCCACGTTCACGTCCTTGGTGCCGCCCACCTTGGGCACCGCGCGCACGGCCGGTTCCGGGTGGATGCAGAAGCCGGTGCGCGCCACCATCTGCCGGGCCATCCCGAGCGCGAACAGCAACTCCGTCACCGACGGCACCAGCGACGCGATCCGCACCACCCCGCTGGCGGCGGCATGCTGCTGGCCGATGGCGTCGCGCCACATGGTCAGGGCTCCTGCGGCGGGTCGGCGCGCCGCGGCTTGCGCGGCGCGCCCGCGGCCAGCGCATCGTAGAGCCAGCGCGGCATCACGTGCAGCAGCGCCGCCACCACGCCCATCGGCCACGGAATCACGCGGAACCGCCGTCCTGCCGCGATTACCCGCACGGCCTTGCGCGCGAACACGTCGGCATCGGTCAGGAACGGCATGCGGTACGGGTTGTGCGCGGTCATCGGCGTGCGGATATAGCCGGGCGCGATCGTGACCACGCGGATGCCGTGCGCGCGCTGCTCCAGCCGCAGGCTTTCCAGCAGCTTGATCACCGCCGACTTGGACGCGCTGTAGGCGCCCGCGCCCGGCAGCCCGCGCACGCCGGCGACGCTGGCAATGCCCACCAGCGTGCCGCGGCGCCCGAAGTGGCCGGGCTCGCGCGCCTGCATCGCATGCATGAACGGCTGGAAGGTGGTCAGCACGCCAAACCAGTTGGTATCCATCACCTGGCGGAAGGCGTCGAGGTCCTCGCGCTCGCTGGCGACGGTGCCGACCGAGACCCCGGCATTGGCGATCACCACGTCCGGGCAGCCGAAATGGCCGACGAAGTCTTCAGCGGCACGCGCCATGGCGTCGGCATCGCGCACATCGGCGCCGTAGACGCGCACCGCGCCCGGGTTGGGCAGCGTGGCGACAAACTCGCGCAGCGCGTCCTCGCGGCGCGCCACCAGCCCGAGGATGGCGCCTTGCGACGCGTATTCGCGCGCGAGAGCCTGGCCCAGGCCGCTGGAGGCGCCGGTGAGGAAGACTTTGAGGGGACGCATGAAGGCAGGGTTGCAGTCTGAAATAAAAAACGGCTGGTACAGGATACCAGCCGTTTGGCTTGCTACAGGTGTTGGATAACCCTCGGCTTGCGAAGGTCGCCAGCAGATTACATCTTCTTCGCCTTAACCTGATCCACCAGGTAATCCATGGTCTGGATCGCGCCCTGCTTGTTGCCGGCAATCGACGGCGAGGTCACGTACTTGCCCTGCACCACCACGGTCGGCACGCCGTCGATCTTGTAGGCGTCGGCGATCTTGTTGGCGCGCTGCGAGTTGGTGGTCACCGTGAACGAGTTGTAGGCATCCAGGAAGGCCTTGCGGTCCACGCCGTTCTTGGCCATGAATTCGGCGATCTCGTTGGGGTCCGTCATGCGCTTGCGGTCCACGTGGATGGCGTTGAAGACCTTGTTGTGCATGGCGTCGAGCTTGCCGATGGCTTCCAGCGCATAGAAGATCTTGGTGTGCGGCAGCAGGTCGTCACGGAACGCGACCGGCACGCGCTTGAAGACCACGTTGCCGCCCTGCTTCTTGACCCAGGCTTCCAGGTCCGGCTCGAAATCGTAGCAGTGCGGGCAGCCGTACCAGAAGAACTCGGTCACCTCGATCTTGCCCGCAGCGACCGGCTGGGCCGCCTTCAGGACCTGGTATTCCTTGCCCTCGGCGGGCGCCGCCCGGGACGGGGCGGACATCAGCAGGCCGCCCACGGCGGCGAACATGGCGAACAGTGCGGCGAGTTTTTTCATCTTGGTGCGGCCTTGCGGTTGGACGATGAGCGTATGACAGCGGCGGCGGCGTCCGGTTCAGCGAAACGCCGGCTGCTTCTGGTGACAACGTGTTGCGGCGGTTACCGGCGATTACTGCCAGTGCCGCCGGACACGACCGGAATAACGCCTGACCCTGCGGTCCGGCTTACTGCTTGGTGAAGCGGATCACCGAGGCCTCGAAGCCGGACGACTGCAGCCGGTCGCGTGCCTTGTTCATGTCTTCGATGCGGTTGAACGGCCCCAGGCGCACCCGGTACATCTTGACGCCGTTGACATCGCGTTCGGTGATCCGGGCTTCGAAGCCCTGCATCGCCAGGTTGGCCTTCTGGCGGTCGGCGTCGTCCGATGAGCGGAACGCGCCCACCTGCAGCAGGTAGCCCACCTTGTTGGCATCGGCCTGGGCGATCTCGGCGATCGGGTCGGCCACCGGCTTCTCGGCCGGCTTGCTGGCGACAGGCTTGTCAGCCGGCTTCTCCACGGGCTTTTCCACCGGCTTCTCGGCCGGACGGGCGACGGCCACCGGGGGTTGCTGGCCGTTCTGGCCGTTCTGCTTCGGTTCCGGCTCGGGCGCCTGGCCCACCGGCTTGGCCGGGGTCTTGCTCCACAGCGGCTTGTTGGGGTCGCTCGGGCCCTCGTCGGCGCGCTGGGCCGGCGGCGGCAGCTGGCTGGTGACATTGCCCGGCTCGCTCGGGCGCGGGGCACTCTTCTGCTGGAACGGGGTCGGCGACTTGGTGATGTACAGGGCGACCACCACGGCGATGGCCAGCCCGACGATCAGCCCGAGCACCAGGCCCAGGAACGTACCGCCGCGTTGCTGGTTGCGGCGGACATGGCGCGACTCGCGCTTGCGTTGCTGTTGCATGAAGTCCTCTTCGGTGATGCCGGGATTATAGGGCCAGCGCCGCCAACGGCAGCACTGGCATCGTCCCCGGGGCCGGATGGCCCCGTACCCCCGCGGGGGGCGCCGGACGCCTGCTTACATGCGGCGCGGGGCGGACACGCCGATCACCGCCAGGCCATTGCGCAGCACCTGGCGCGTGGCGGCCAGCAGCGCCAGCCGGGCGCGCTTGACGGCCTCGTCGTCAACCAGCACGCGGTCGGCGTTGTAGAAGGCGTGGAAGTCGCCGGCCAGGTCGCGCAGGTAGAAGGCGACCGCATGCGGCGCCAGCTCGGCGGCGGCGCCCGACAGCATGTCCGGGAACTCGGCCAGACGGCGGCCCAGCGCCTGCGCCTGGGCGCTGGCTTCGGGTCCGGTCACGGCGGACAGGTCGGCGCCGGCCAGCTCGGCCAGGCGGGCTTCCCAGTCCGCGCCGCCCCACGACTCGAAGATCGAGCAGATGCGGGCGTGGGCGTACTGCACGTAGTACACCGGGTTCTCGTCGTTCTGCTTGAGCGCCAGGTCGACATCGAACACGAACTCGGTATCGGCCTTGCGCGACAGCAGGAAGAAGCGCACCGCGTCGCGGCCGCGGGTGAAGTGCTGCGGCCAGTCGGCCACGCCGGTATCCAGGCAGCCGCGGATGGTCTCGTCGCCGCCGTTGGACCATTCGATCAGGTCGCGCACGGTGACATAGGAGCCGGCGCGCTTGGAGATCTTGACCTCCTCGCCGTTCTTCATCACGGTGACCATCTTGTGCAGCACGTAGTCGGGGTAGCCCTGCGGGATGCCCATGTCCAGGCCCTGCAGGCCGGCGCGCACGCGTGCGATGGTGCCGTGGTGGTCGCTGCCCTGCACGTTGATGACCTTGGTGAAGCCGCGCTCCCACTTGGTGGTGTGGTAAGCGACGTCCGGCACGAAGTACGTATAGGTGCCGTCGCTCTTCTTCATCACGCGGTCCTTGTCGTCGCCGTCGTCGGTGGTGCGCAGCCACAGCGCGCCCTCGCTCTCGTAGGTCTTGCCCTTGCCGACCAGCGACTGCACCGCGGCTTCGACGCGGCCGTCGCTGTACAGCGACGACTCCAGGTAATAGCGGTCGAACTTGACGCCGAAGGCCTGCAGGTCGATGTCCTGCTCGTTGCGCAGGTAGGTGACGGCAAACTTGCGGATCGAGTCGATGTCCTCGACGTTGCCCGACGCGGTCACGGGCTCGCCGTCAGAAGCGCTGACGGTCTTGCCGGCCAGGAAGTCGGCGGCGATGTCGGCGATGTAGTCGCCGTTGTAGGCGGCCTCGGGCCAGCTGGCGTCGCCGGGCTTGAGGCCGCGCGCGCGCGCCTGCACCGACAGCGCCAGGGTCTGGATCTGCACGCCGGCGTCGTTGTAGTAGAACTCGCGGTGCACGTGCCAGCCCTGCCACGACAGCAGGTTGGCCAGCGCGTCGCCCAGTGCCGCCTGGCGGCCATGGCCGACGTGCAGCGGGCCGGTCGGGTTGGCCGAGACGAACTCCACCAGCACCTGGCCGTGCACGCCGCGCTCGCGCGCGCCGTAGTGGTCGCCCTCGGCCAGCACCGCGCGCAGCACGTCGGCCTTGGCGGCCGGGGTCAGGCGCAGGTTGATGAAGCCGGGGCCGGCAATCTCCATGGCCTGGACCAGGCCCTGCGCGCGCGCGTCGGCCTGCACGGCATCGACGATGCGCTGGGCCAGCTCGCGCGGGTTGCTCTTGAGCGCGCGCGCGACCTGCATGGCGACGTTGCAGGCAAGGTCGCCGTGGGCGGCCACCTTGGGCCGCTCGAAGGTGACGGCGGGCAGGGTGGCATCGGCCGGGGCGAGCGCGCGCACCGCATCAGTGAACGCGGCGGCAAGATTGGAGGTCTGAACAGGCAGCATGGATGTCGGAAGCCCTGTGGGCAAGGTATTCAGGCACCGCCTTGGGCGGCGCCGTCGCCCGGAAGGCGGCAAGTGACGGCAAAGGAACAGTGAACGCCGCGCCGCGCCGCGTGACAGGCATTGGAATCGGGAACGCCGAATTTTATCAGGTGCTATGCTGACATCATGCGCGAGGATGGCCCCGGGCCACAATCCGGGCCCAAAATCAGCGAGACTTCCCGCCCCCGGGAACGCCCCCCGCCTCTCCGTGAAAGGAAAACACATCATGCTGATCACCTTCAAATCCCACGCCGCGCAGGACCTGATCATGATGAAGGATCTGGCGATGACGCTGCTGGGCATCATCGGCAAGCGCCTCGGGGAACGAGGGGTGATCACCGTAGAAGAGCTTCCAACCGCGATCCACAAGCTGGAAGCCGCGGTCGCCGATGCCAAGACCCATCCCGCCAGCTCGGCCGTCGAAGCGGACACCGGCAACGACGAAGACGAGGAAGAACCGCTGCACCTGGGCCAGCGCGCCTACCCGTTCCTGGACATGCTGCGTGCCTCCCAGCGTGAGGGCGCCAATGTGATGTGGGGGGTGTGACGGAAACAGGCACAGTTGCGTGCGGCACGGATCGCCGCGCGCCCAAAAAAACGCCCGGCACCGCAGTGGGCTGCCGGGCTTCCGGACGAGGGTTCCGGAAAGGGGGGAATCCCTTGCAGGACCCGCCAGGTGTGGCAGGCGGATCCTGGTATCGGTCTGGTGGCTAGGGGCGGGCCTACTCCTCCTCTGAATGGCGCCGGCCATTGGCCAGCAGCAGCCCGATCAGCGCCCCCACGGCCGCCGCGATCGCCACAGCCTTCAACGGCGACTCGGCCACGCGGTGCTGGGCGTGCTCTACCGCACCATCCATGCGCTCGCGGGCGCGCATCATGCCGTCGGTGGTCTGGGCGCGCAGCCGATGGGCCATGTCGGTGGCCCGCTCGCGCAGGCGCTGCCCGGCGCGCACGCTCTCGGCAGAGCCCTCGCGCGCCAGTACTTCGATGGTGTGCTCCAGCTGGGCGATCAGCGCCTTGACCTCGCCGGATACCGGCGCTGCCGCATCGCGCGTGTCGCGCGCAGCATGCCTGATGTGGCGGATGGCACTGTCGGCACTGTCGGACAGGTGGTTCAGTTCCTTCCTGACTTTCGGGTTCTGCGTCAGCATACGGTCTCCTCAGTTTCGGTCGGCGGTGGCGGGAAACGGCTCGCGGCCGGTGTCATCGCCCCCTGCGGACCAGGCCCATCACCGCGGCGACCAGCGCCACGACCAGGAAGATGAAGAACAGGATCTTGGCGATTTCCACGGCGCCGGCGGCAATTCCGCCGAAACCGAAGATCGCGGCGATCAGGGCGATGACGAAAAATACGAGTGCATATTGCAGCATGGCTAGGCTCCCGAAGCAATCGGACCAGGCCAGGCGCACTGGCCGGGCCCATGTGAGGGCTTGCGCCAAGGGGTGCAAGCTCATAGCCTCATCGTAGAAAGCCAGCCCGCGCACCAATACTGACAGCGAGCCGATTCCGCTGTCAGCCGAGTCCTACAAGCACCCGGACAAGGCCCGCGCGGGCCCGCTTCAAGGTTGACCCATGGCGATCGATGTGATTCCATGGGCGCTCCCTGGCGCTGCGGCGGGCGAGCGGCGCGCCTTCACTAAACAGGAATTGCCCATGTTCAAGCAGTCCTTTCTCCCCCACACGCTGCTGCTGGCGGGCGGCATCCTGCTGACGCTGGCGGTGCTGGTGGCGTCGGAAACCGGCAATATCCGCCTGCGCGAAAGCTATACCGACGTGATCCGCTCGCAGCGCGTGCAGACCGAGCTGGCCGCGCTCAACGGCGAGCTGGTCAATGCCGAGGCCGGCCAGCGCGGCTTCCTGCTGACCGGCAAGGAAAGCTACCTGGAGCCGTACTACAAGGCCCTGCCGCGCATCGCCGAACTGATGGCGCAGATCCGCGCCGGCTATGCCAACGATCCCGAAGGCCTGAAACAGTTCAGCGACACCTCCAAGCTGATCAACAGCAAGCTCAACGAGATGGCGCTGACGCTGGTCTACGGCAAGCGCGACCTGGAAGTGGCGCTGGACCTGATCCGCACCGACTACGGCAAAGAGACCATGGACAACGCGCGCCGCGGCCTGGACCAGCTGCAGGCGCGCGAGGCCGGCGCGGTCTCGCACCGGCTGGAAGGCGCCGAGAACGACGTGCAGCTGTCGCGCTACGGCATCGGCCTGCTCACCGCCATCAACATCATCCTGATGATGGCGGTGGGCGTCGGCCACGCCAAGCGCCTGTCGATGGCCGAGGCGGTGCGCACCCAGCTGGAAGAGGAAAGCGTGCGGCTGGACCGCAAGGTGCGCGCACGCACGCGCCAGCTGTCGGCGCTGGCCGCCCACCTGCAGCGCGTGACCGAGGACGAAAAGACACGCCTGGCGCGCGAACTGCACGACGAACTGGGCGCCATCCTGACCGCGATCAAGCTGGACCTGCACTGGGTGCGCCGCAAGGTGCAGGAGGACCATCCGGTGGCGGCCGAGCGCCTCACGCGTGTGATGCTGCACGTGGACCAGGGCATCCAGATCAAGCGCCGCCTGATCGAGGACCTGCGCCCCACGGTGCTGCTGAACCTGGGCCTGCGCGCGGCGGTGTGCCAGCTGGTCGAGGAAGTGGGGGCGCGCAATGACTGGGAGACCAATGTCAGCGTGCCGGAAGACCTGCCGCCGCTGCGCGACGAGGCCGCGATCGCGCTGTACCGGATCGTGCAGGAATCGCTGACCAATGCCAGCAAGTACTCTGAAGCCAGGCACATCGATGTCAGCCTGGCCTGCCAGGACAACCTGCTGACGCTGACCGTGCGCGACGACGGCAAGGGCCTGCCGGCGGACTTCGACGCCGGCAGCACCGCCGGCCACCACGGGCTGCTGGGCATGGAGCAGCGCGTCACCGCGCTGGGCGGCAGCATGCAGATCGATTCCCTGGCACAGGCGGGCGTGCGCATCCGCATCGAGGTGCCGCTGACGGACGCGGTGCTGGCGCCGGCAGAGGCGCCGGAAAACCAGGAGCCGGCGCGCGCCTGACGCGCACCGGCAGGCAGGGAATGTGATGGGCTGGCGCGGCTCAGGGCGCCGGCGCAGCGTGCTCCTCGATCACGCGGAACACCTGCTCGAGCTCGAGCGACTTGTCGAAGAAGTAGTCCGCGCCGGCCTCGGCGCACTGGCGGCGGTACATGCTGACCTGGGCGTGGTTGGTGTAGACGATGCGCACCGCGCCGGTGCCGTTGCGCTGCATCGCGCGCAGCACATTGATGCCGTTGCCCTGGCGCAGCTGCAGGTCGACGATGACCACATCGTACTTGCCGGCGGCGAGCAGCCGCAGGGCCATGGCTTCGGTATCGGCCCAGTCCACGTTCTCGATGAAAGGGAAATCCTTCAGGTATTCGAGCAGCATGCCTCGCAGGACCGCCGAGTCTTCAATCAGCAGTATGCTCAGCGCCCGGTAGGAAGTGTTCGAAGCCTGCTCCGACATGTTATGTATTGCTGGTCCTCGTCCGGTGCGGCCCATCGCGGGCTGTCATTCGACCAGGCCGTTCTTGATGGCGTAATAGGTCAGGTCAGCGTTGGTCTTCATGCCCATTTTCTCGAGAATACGGGAACGATAGGTACTGACGGTCTTGACGCTGAGAAACAGTTCGTCGGCAATCACCGACACCGACTGCCCCCGCGACAGCTTGCAGAATATCTGGAACTCGCGCTCCGACAGCATCTGGTGCACCGGCTGCTCGGTCGGCTTGTCGAGCCCGCCGATCAGCAGGTCGGCCACGGTGGCGCTCACGTAGCGGCGGCCCTGGGCCACCGTGCGGATGGCCTTGACCAGGTCGTCCGGGGCGCTTTCCTTGGTCAGGTAGCCAGAAGCGCCGGCACGGATCAGGTTGATCGCGTACTGGTCTTCCGGGTAGGTCGACAGGATCAGGACCGGCAATTCGGGCTTGCGCTGGCGGATCAGCTTGAGCACGTCGATGCCGTTGCGGTCGGGCATCGAGATGTCCAGCACCAGCACATCGAATTCGGCATCGCGCAGCTGCGCCATGACCTGGTCGCCGCTTCCGGCCTCGCCTGTCACCTGGATGTCGGGCTCTTCGGAAAGGAACTGGCGCAGCCCGGCACGCACAATCTCGTGATCGTCAGCGATCAGGATGCGGATCATGTGGGCTCCACTGGGTTGAACAGACCGGCACATGCCCGGTGCAGTCGGGTGCAGGCGGAACCGCTTGCGTTGATTGTCATTGTAGTGCCGCGCGCGGGCGCGGGCTGTCGGTGTCAGGCTGACATGATGCGCGGACAGAACGCGTGCACGGCACATGGCGCGCCGGCTCGCCGCGCACAAACGCAAAGCGGGACGGAGGTGATCCGTCCCGCTTTGCTGCGGCGCGTCAGTGCTGAAACTTCCTGGAGGGCGCTGGCGCCGCCGGCACCGGCATGAGGCTGAGGCTAGTCGCTAGTGGCCAGTGACTGTGGACCAGCGCGGCACGTTACTGCGCCTTGGCACCCGCGTCGGCGCCGGCGCTGACGCCCACGCTCGCGTCGGTCTTGGCCTTCTTGGTCGACTTGGCGGCGTGCTTGTCATGCTTGTCACGCTTGGACTTGCTGCCGGCGTCTGCCTTGGCGCCGGCGGTGGCGTCGGCGGCGGTGCCAACCCCCTTGTCGACGGCCGCGCCGGCGGTGGACAGGCCCTTGTCAGCGGCGGAGCCTGCTGCCGACAGACCCTTCTCGGTGGCCGCGCCCGCGGTCGACAGACCCTTTTCGGCCGCGCCTGCGGCACCCGTGGCGGCGCTGCCGGCAGTGTTCAGGCCACCCTGCGCTGCAGCGGCGGGAGAGGGTGTGGTCACCGATGCGCCAACATCGGCCTTCGTGCCAACGGAAACGCCGGTGCCTTGGGCCATGGCCAGCGAGGAAGCGGCAGCGATCGACAGAGCGGACAGGGAGAGCAGCAGTTTCTTCATGGACAGACTCCTTTCAGGATGCCCCACGGCGAAACATTCGCCGCGGTGATCACGCTGGTGATTGCGTGTATCGAGCCCTCAGTCTAGGGAGCCGGGCTGCGCCGGTCTGTGAGGAGTTGAAAGGCTCTGTAAGGAGTTGTGAGGCGCCTGCCACGCCGCCCCGGCACGGCTTTGCCGCCCGCCTGCAGCGGTTTTCCCTGCTGCATCAATGGGCTGGCGGCGGGGCCATGCCGCCGCCCCCGCCGCCCTGCCGTCGCACCCGGTTACAGGTTGGGCGCCAGCGCGCGCTCCAGCGTGGCGCGGTCCTCGTGGCGGCGCGCCGCCATGTCGTCGAGCTGGTCCTGGCCGATCTTGCCGATGGAGAAGTAGGTCGACTGCGGATGCGCCAGGTAGAAGCCGCTCACCGAGGCGGCCGGCGTCATCGCCAGCGACTCGGTGATGCCCATGCCGATCTCGGCCGCGTCGAGGAACTCGAACATCGGGCCCTTGACGGTGTGCTCCGGGCACGCCGGGTAGCCAGGCGCCGGGCGGATGCCGCGGTACGACTCGGCGATCAGCTGCTCGTTGCTGAGCTGCTCGCCGGCGTCATAGCCCCACAGGTCCTTGCGCACGCGTTCGTGCAGGCACTCGGCAAAGCCTTCGGCGAAGCGGTCGGCCAGCGCCTTGAGCATGATCGCGCTGTAGTCGTCATGGTCGGCTTCGAACTGGGCTTCCTTCTTCTCCACGCCCAGGCCCGCGGTAACCGCAAACAGGCCGACATAGTCGGCGATGCCGCTGTCCTTGGGCGCGACGAAATCCGCCAGGCAGCGGTTGGGGCGGCGCACGCCGTCCACCACCGGGCGCTCGCTCTGCTGGCGCAGGTTGTGCCAGGTCAGCGCGACCTTGCTGCGGGTCTCGTCGGTGTAGATCTCGATATCGTCATCGTTGACGGTATTGGCCGGCAGCAGCGCGATCACGCCGTTGGCGGTCAGCCAGCGGCCCTGGATCAGGCGCGACAGCATGGCCTTGCCGTCCGAGAACACCTTGCGCGCCGACTCGCCGACGATCTCGTCGTTGAGGATGTCGGGGAATTTGCCGGCCAGGTCCCAGGTCTGGAAGAACGGGCCCCAGTCGATGTAGTTGGCCAGTTCCGCCAGGTCGTAGTTGCGGAACACGCGCCGGCCGATGAACTTGGGCCTGGGCGGCACGTAGCTGCTCCAGTCGATCGGGGTCTTGTTGGCGCGCGCCTGCGCCAGCGTCACCATCGGCGTGGCCTTCTTGTTGGCGTGCTGGGTGCGGATGCGGTCGTAGTCAGTCTTCAGCTCGTCCAGGTACCTGGTTGCGCCTTCATCCGACAGCAGGCTCGACGCCACGCTGACCGAGCGCGAGGCATCCGGCACGTACACCACCGGGCCTTCGTAGTTGGGCGCGATCTTGACCGCGGTATGCACACGCGAGGTGGTGGCGCCGCCGATCAGCAGCGGGATCTTCTTCACGCGGAAGTAGTCATCGCGCTGCATTTCCGAGGCCACGTAGGCCATCTCTTCAAGCGACGGCGTGATCAGGCCCGACAGCCCGACGATGTCCGCGCCCTCGACCTTGGCGCGGGCCAGGATCTCGTTGCACGGGACCATCACGCCCATGTTGACCACTTCGAAGTTATTGCACTGGAGCACCACCGACACGATGTTCTTGCCGATGTCGTGCACGTCGCCCTTCACCGTGGCGATCACGATCTTGCCGCGCGCCTTGACGTCGCCGCCGGCCTCGGCCAGCAGGCGCTTCTCTTCCTCGATGTAGGGCAGCAGGTGCGCCACCGCCTGCTTCATTACGCGCGCGCTCTTGACCACCTGCGGCAGGAACATCTTGCCCGCGCCGAACAGGTCGCCGACGATGTTCATGCCGTCCATCAGCGGGCCTTCGATCACCTCGATCGGGCGGCCGCCGCGCGCCTCGACCTGCTGGCGGACCTCTTCGGTGTCTTCGACGATGAAGGTGGTGATGCCATGCACCAGTGCGTGCGCCAGGCGCTCGCCCACCGGCACCGGCTGCTCGGGCGTGCCGCGCCAGGCCAGGTTTTCTTCCTTCTTCGCGCCGCCGCCCTTGAAGCGGTCCGCGATCTCCAGCAGGCGGTCGGTGGAATCTTCGCGGCGGTTCAGGACCACGTCTTCCACGCGCTCGCGCAGCTCTGGGTCAAGCTGGTCATACACGCCGAGCTGGCCGGCGTTGACGATGCCCATGTCCATGCCCGCGCCGATGGCGTGGTACAGGAACACGGTGTGGATCGCCTCGCGCACCGTGTCGTTGCCGCGGAACGAGAACGACACGTTGGACACGCCGCCGCTGACCTTGGCGTACGGCAGGTTCTGCTTGATCCAGCGCGTGGCCTCGATGAAGTCCACCGCGTAGTTATTGTGCTCCTCGATGCCGGTCGCGACCGCGAAGATATTCGGGTCGAAGATGATGTCTTCCGGCGGGAAGCCGACTTCATTGACCAGGATGTCGTAGCTGCGCTTGCAGATCTCGGTCTTGCGCTGGAAGGTGTCGGCCTGGCCTTTCTCGTCGAAGGCCATCACCACCGAGGCGGCGCCATAGCGGCGGATCAGCGCGGCGTGGTGGCGGAACTGTTCCTCGCCCTCCTTGAGCGAGATCGAGTTGACCACGGGCTTGCCCTGCACGCACTGCAGGCCGGCCTCGATCACTTCCCACTTGGACGAGTCGATCATGATCGGCACGCGCGCAATGTCCGGCTCGGAGGCGATCAGGTTCAGGAAGCGAACCATGGCGGCCTTCGAGTCCAGCATGGCCTCGTCCATGTTGATGTCGATGATCTGCGCGCCGTTCTCGACCTGCTGGCGGGCCACCGCCAGCGCCTCGTCGAACTGACCGTTCAGGATCATGCGCGCGAAGGCCTTGGAGCCGGTCACGTTGGTGCGCTCGCCGACGTTGACGAACAGCGTGTCGTCGTCGATGGTGAAGGGCTCGAGGCCGGACAGGCGCATCGGGCGCGGGGGCAGTTGGTTGTCGCTCATGTTGTCAGGCTCCGGCTCAGGCGGCGTCGCGGTACTGGCCGGGCCAGGTGCGGGGTTTCTTGTCGGCCACGCGCTCGGCGATGGCGGCGATATGCTCGGGGGTGGTGCCGCAGCAGCCGCCCACCAGGTTCACCAGGCCGGAAGCGGCGAATTCTTCCACTAGCGACGAAGTGACTTCCGGCGTTTCGTCGAAGCCGGTGTCGCTCATCGGGTTCGGCAAACCCGCGTTCGGGTAGCACGACACCGCGGCATCGCACACCTTGGCCAGTTCGGCGATATAGGGGCGCATCAGCGTCGCGCCAAGCGCGCAGTTCAGACCGATCGTGATCGGCCGGGCGTGGCGCAGGCTGTTCCAGAACGCTTCCACGGTCTGGCCCGACAGGATCCGGCCCGAGGCATCGGTCACGGTGCCGGAGATCATCACCGGCAGGCGTTCGCCGGTGTCCTCGAACAGCTGGTCGATGGCGAACAGCGCCGCCTTGGCATTGAGCGTGTCGAAGATGGTCTCGACCAGGAACACGTCGGCGCCGCCTTCCAGCAGGCCCTTGCCCTGTTCGTAGTAGGAATCGCGCAGCTCTTCGAAGGTCACGTTGCGCGCGCCCGGGTCGTTCACGTCGGGCGAGATGCTGGCGGTCTTGGGCGTCGGGCCGAAGGCGCCGGCGACAAAGCGCGGCTTCTCCGGCGTGCTGTACTTGTCGCAGGCGGCGCGCGCCAGGCGCGCGGCCTCGACGTTCATCTCGTACGCCAGGTCCGCCATCTTGTAGTCTTCCTGCGCCACGCCGGTGGCACCGAAGGTGTTGGTCTCGATCAGGTCGGCGCCGGCGGCCAGGTACTGCTCATGGATCTCGCTGATGACCTGCGGGCGCGTCAGCAGCAGCAGCTCGTTGTTGCCCTTGACGTCCACCTTGTGTTCCGCGAAGCGCGCGCCGCGGTAGTCCGCCTCGGTCAGCTTGTAGCGCTGGATCATGGTGCCCATGGCGCCATCCAGGATCAGGATGCGTTCTTGCAGCAGCCGGGGCAACTCGGCAGCCCGGGTGTAGGGGCGCGGCGCGGCCGCGGTGGATTCAGGGGCACTCATGGCGGGGACTCTGGAAAGGCGGGCCTGCGGCGTATCCATGGCTGGATCGGCGCCGGGCCGCTGCTGTGGCCTATGCTGGCCAAAGAGGGACGATTTTATCAGGTGTATCAAGGCCTTGCGGCTGCCCGCGGTGGCCCGCGGTTGCCTGTCCGGCCCGCTGGCGCCTACACTGAGAGACGTAACCGTCACCGCCCCAGGGCGCGCCTCGCGCTGCCCCCTTCCTTGCCCGCCATGCAACATCTCTCCCCCGCCGACGCCCAGGACCTGCTGGCGCAATCGCCCGAGACGCTCTTTATCGACTGCCGCAGCGAGATGGAATACCTGTTCGTCGGCCATCCCAAGGGCGCGCACAACGTACCCTGGAACGATGGCCCGGACTGGGAGGTCAACCCGCATTTCGTGCAGATGGTGAAGAAACTGGCGGGCCAGGCATCGGCGCGGCCGGTGCTGCTGATCTGCCGCAGCGGTAACCGCTCGTCGGCGGCGGCGCGGGCACTGGAGGGCGCGGGCTTCTCCAACGTCCAGTTCGTGCTGCACGGCTTCGAGGGCGACCTCGATGCGCAGCGCCACCGCAATACGGTCAACGGCTGGCGCCATGACGGGCTGCCGTGGGAACAGTACTGAGCGCGGCCGCAGCGCCCGCCACCAACAAAAAAGCCCGCCGAAGCGGGCGGTGATCGTTCCAGGCAAAGCCGCTCAGTGCATCACCAGCGGGTGCATCATGACGTTGTCGAACTTGCCGAGAAAATCGTCGACTTCCTCCACGGATGGCTCGCTTTCAATCAGGCGTTTGACGTCGGCGCGGAAGCTCTCGGCCAGGTGGCCGCCGAGGAAGATTTCGCGCTTCAGATTCTTGTCGACGATTTCGTAGCCACCAAACTCAAGCGGCGCCTGATCGACATCCGCACCGAATTCCACGATGCAGTAGTTGTCGCTGTTGTAGATCATTTGCATGGCACACCTCCTGGGCGTCATGGATGGGCGGCATGCCCTTGTGGTTCTTGCCTCAGTTGATGCCTTGAGGGGGCGCCGCGGCTTTACCTCCAAACTTGGGGTGACCAGCGGGAAATCAAGTTATTGGTGCGGGTCACCTCGTTGCCACGATTTTCTGCCTTACATGGATTGGGCATCGGCCAATGCAACAAGTTTCTTGAGCCTTCCACATCAGTGTGTTGCTTGTCACGGAACGTCGCACTGCCCCCCGCATGCGGCATTCCCAAGAAAGGCGTCCAGCGCGGCGTGGAAGCGCTCGGGCTGCTCCACGTGCACCAGGTGCGCCGCTTGCGGCACGACCTCGAGCCTGGCTCCGGGAATCGCCGCGGCGATGCTCTGTGCCATCGCCACGGTTGCGCCCTGGTCCTGCTCGCCCGCTACTACCAGCGTAGGACAATGAATGCGGGAAAGCGCGCCGGCAAGGTCAAAAGCCATGATTGCCTCGGCCACACCCACGTATCCACGTACCGGCGTGGCCACCAGACTGTCGCGAATGCGCGACACCTGGTCGCGATGCGCCTCATGGAAGGCCGGCGTCAGCCAGCGCCCGAGGGTGGCATCGGCCATGCCGGCCATGCCATGGGCCTCGGCCTGGCCGATGCGGTTGTGCCACATCGGGTGCGCCTCCATCGGGGTCTGGCTGTTGGTGGCCACCAGCGCCAGCGACAACAGCCGTTCGGGATGGCGCAGCCCCATGGTCTGCCCGATCATGCCGCCGACGGAAATCCCGCAGAAATGCGCCTGGGAGATCTGCAGCGCGTCCATCACCGCGACCACGTCGTCGGCCAGCCGCGTCATGGTATAGGGCCCGAGCGGGGCGTCGCTGGCGCCGTGGCCGCGCATGTCAGGGCGCACCACGCGATAGCGGCCCGCCAGGTGCTGCGCGGTGGCGTCCCACAGCGTGTGGTCGGCAGCCAGGGCGTGGACCAGGATCACCCAGGGCCCGTCCGCCCCGTCCACGCGCACGTGCAGGTCGGCGCCTTCGGCGTGGATGCGGTGGGTTTCGGCGGGTGGCGTGGCAACGGTCATGGCTGGGCTCCTTTCGGTTAGATGGTGCGTCGGGAGGCGCGCGCCGCGGTCCTACTGCCCTTCCCTGCCGCGGTACACCAGGTCGATCTGGGTGCCGTCGGGCTCGGTCTGGCGCAGGCGCACCGGCATCCAGCCGAGCGACTGCGCCAGCCACAGCTCGACGCGGCGCCTGTCATTGGCACGGCGCTGCAGCCTCACAAAGTGCTTTGCGCGTATCACGCCGTTGCCGGTGTCGATCTCGTCCTCTCCAACATACTGCACTTGCATGGGTTCCACATCCCGCGTGTCGGCCACAAGGAATGCTTCCGTCACTCCGGGGGTGGCATATCGCTGGGGATTGCCGCGCACCAACCCCACCAGTTGCAGGAATACGCTGAAGCGGTCCTGCGCGCCGGGCGGGAACGGCGCCTGCGTGCCCGAGGCAAACACCGCGGTACCGGCCGCGGCATCGAATCGCGAGGTCTCGGTCTTGTTGCGGCGGCGCTCTTCGTAGCGTTCCGGCAACAGCCCCTGCACCGCCATCGCGCCGCCGCTCTGGAAGGCAAAGCGGAACCACAACACGCGGGTTTCGACCGCCAGACGGTAGCGGCTGCCGTCCTGCTCCCAGCGGATCAGGCCGTCGGGGTTCTGCACGCCGTTGACGAAGCTGGCGTAGTGCATCGTCGCCGACGGCGGCGGGTCGTAGCGCACGCCATCGACGCCGCCCTGCGGCCCGCCGGACGGCGCGGCTGCGGCGGCAGGCTTGGCCGCGCTGCCCTCGCCGCCGCTGCCCGAGGCCATTTCGGTCGCGCCCTGCGGGCTGGTGGCGAGCGGGGGAGCGGGGGCTTCCTGCGGCGCGGGTTCCGGGGCCGGCGCGGCCGCCCTGGGCTGCAGGCGCGGGCGCGGCACCGGCCGCGGCGCGGGTGGGGCTGGCGGCCTGGGCGGCGGCAGCAGCACCGCTTCCAGCGTGGGCGTGTTGCTGACATCCACCGGGATCAGCGGCCCCGGCATGCGCACGAAGCCCACCACGGCCAGCACGTGGACCAGCAGCACCAGGGCGATCACGATGATCCAGCGCCGCCGGCGCCAGACGCGGGGATCCGCGCCGGGCCGGGCGAGGGGATCAGGATTGGCCGGTTTCTCCGGCCGGGGTGGCTGCACCAAGGTAGCCAAGTTCCGATGAGAGCTGTTGGGCGATGTCGCGGATGCGACGATCCATCGTACCGCCCCATTCTGCATCGAATATGCTCTGCGCGCCCAGCACGATCAGCCCCATGGCCAGGTGGCCGTTGGCGTTGAACACCGGCATCGAGAACGCATTGATACCCGGCAGCACGCCGCCGAGCGTACGCGCCGCGCCATGCGCGCGCACCTCGGCGCAGATCGCGTCGTATTCGGCCAGCGAGCGCGGCATGTCGGGCAAGCCGTCATTGCCGCGAGCGCCCAGCTCGCGTTCGATCAGCGGCAGGGTCTGCTTGCGCGGCAGGTAGGCGCCATACAGGCGCCCGGTGGCGGAGTTCAGCATCGGCATCACATCGCCCAGGCGCAGGCTGACGGTGACGGGATGGCTGGATTCCTCCCAGTGCACCACGGTGGGACCGTGGTTGCCCCACACGGCAATGCCGGCGGTCAGGTCCAGTTCGTCGCGCAGCTGCGACAGGATCGGGCGCGCCTTCTTGACCGGATCGAGGCGGTTCAGCCCGGCCAGGCCCAGCTGCAGCGCGAACGGGCCCAGGTCATAGCGCCCGCTGACGGGGTCCTGCGCCACCGCGCCCAGCCGCATGAAGCTGACCAGATAGCGATGGGCCTTGGCCGGGTTCATGTCGGCGGCGGCTGCCAGGTCGCGCAGCATCATCGCGCGCGGCGACACCGCCAGCGCCTGCAGCAGCCTGAAGCCCACCTCGATGGACTGGATGCCGGAACGCAGCTTGGTGTCTTCTTCTTCGATCTCTGACATGCGGCGGATGGTTGGCTATCCCCAGGGGCCGGGGAAATTCGTAGGTAAATTTACTATAGCGAAATCGATTTACCAATTTTTAAGCCATCGGTAGACTTTCTTCGCAACAGACCTGGCCGGCGGCATGCCTCTCGTGCAAGCCCGCCCGAACCGGGCCCTTTTTAACACGGAGACAACCGATGCGCCCCCTTGGCCACTTCCGCCCCGCCCTCGCCGCATTGACGGCCGGTACCCTGTTTGCCGCCCTGTTCACCGGCAGCGCCCCCGCGCGCGCCGATGACTGGCCGTCGCAGCCGATCCGCTGGGTCGTGCCCTATCCCGCTGGCGGCGGCACCGACGTGGTGGCGCGCACCGTGGCCCAGGCCATTACCCCGGGGCTGGGCAAGCAGGTGGTGATCGACAACCGCCCGGGCGCGGCGACGATCGTCGGCGCCGACGCCGTGGCGCATGCCAAGCCCGACGGCTACACCGTGCTCACCGCCGACACCGCCACGCTGGCCGCCAATCCGTCGCTGTACAAGAAGCTGCCGTACAACCCGGACAAGGACTTCGTCTACATCGGCCAGCTTGCGCGCTTCCCGCTGGTGCTGGTGGCCAATCCCAATTTCCCGGCGCGCACGCTCAAGGAAGTGGTCGAGTACGCGCAGAAGAACCCGGGCAAGGTCAATTTCGGCTCGCCTGGCGCGGGCAGCCCGCACCACCTGGCAATGGAACTGTTCATGGACCAGACCCGGGTCAAGATGACGCACGTGCCCTACAAGGGCGCGGCGCCGGCGGTGCAGGACCTGCTCGCGGGCCAGGTCGACCTGATGTTCCTGGACCTGGCCTCGGGCCAGCAGAATGTGCAGGCGGGCAAGCTGCGCGCGCTCGGCGTGGCCACGCCCAAGCGCCTTGCCGTGCTGCCCAGCGTGCCGACCGTGGCCGAGGGCGGCGTGGCCGGCTTCGAGGCTTACGCCTGGCAAGGCATGGTGGCGCCGGCCGGCACGCCCAAGGCCGTGGTCACGCGCCTGAACGCCGAACTGGTCAAGGCGCTGAAGACGCCCGAGGTGCAGAAGAAGCTGGAAGGCGTGGGCGTGGAGGCGGTCTACAGCACGCCCGAGGAATTCGCCAGCTACGCGCGCGCCGAGGGCGAGCGCTGGGGCAAGCTGATCAAGGCCAAGGGCATCACCGTCGACTGACTGGCGCGCGGGCGCGCCACGGTAGACTAGCGGCCGCCGCGCCTGCGATGCAGGCGCCCCTGATCCCTACCCCATCGCACCCATGAAACTCGCAACCCTGAAGGACGGTTCGCGCGACGGCCAGCTGGTGGTCGTGTCGCGCGACCTGAAGCAAGCCCACTACGCCACCGACATCGCCGGCAAGCTGCAGACCGTGCTGGACGACTGGAATTTCTACGCGCCCCAGCTGCAGGACCTGTGCGACGCGCTCAACGCCGGCCGCGCACGCCACCCCTTCGCGTTCGTCCCCAGGGACTGCATGGCGCCGCTGCCGCGCGCCTACCAGTGGGCCGACGGCTCGGCCTACGTCAACCACGTTGAACTGGTGCGCAAGGCGCGCGGCGCCGAAATGCCGCCCGAGTTCTGGACCGACCCGCTGATGTACCAGGGGGGCTCGGACGACTTCGTCGGGCCGCAGGACGATATCGTCTGCGCCAGCGAGGCGTTTGGCATCGACTTCGAGGCCGAGGTGGCCGTGATCACCGGCGACGTGAGGATGGGCGCCACGCCCGAGCAGGCCGGCGAAGCCATCCGGCTGGTGATGCTGGCCAACGATGTCTCGCTGCGCAACCTGATTCCGGCCGAGCTGGGCAAGGGCTTCGGCTTCTTCCAGAGCAAGCCGGCCACGGCGTTCTCGCCGGTGGCGGTGACCCCCGACGAACTCGGCGAGGCCTGGCGCGAGCGCAAGGTGCACCTGCCGATGACCGTGCACTGGAACAGCAAGAAGGTGGGCCAGCCCGACTGCGGCACCGACATGGTGTTCGACTTCGGCCAGCTGATCGCGCATATCTGCAAGACGCGCAATGTGCGCGCCGGCAGCATCGTGGGCTCGGGCACGATCTCCAACGTCGACCGCAAGAAGGGCTACTGCTGCATTGCCGAGAAGCGCATGCTGGAAACCATCGATGAGGGCGAGCCCGCGACCGAGTTCATGAAGTTCGGCGACGCGGTCAAGATCGAGATGTTCGACGCACAGGGCCATTCGGTATTCGGCGCGATCGACCAGTTGGTGGCAGCGGCCTGACGCACGTTGGGGCCGCGGGGTGCGGTGGCGAGCCGGATGTGCATATAATTAACCGACCGATCGGTTGGCAAATAACGATGCATGCGGCGCGCCGCTAACCCCTTCCTCTCAGGCCCCAATGACTACCCCCACCGCTGACTCCACCCCCCTCTCCCCCCGCTACGAGCGCTATCGCGCACTGACGCTGCGCCGCCACGGCCCCATCCTCGAAATCATCATGGGCGCGGCCCAGTCGGCCAACCAGAAGCTGGCCACGGCGGACGCCAGCATGCACCGCGAGCTGGCCGAGATCTGGCGCGACGTATCCGCCGACCCCGAGGTGCGCGTGGCGCTGATCCGCGGCGAGGGCAAGGGCTTCTCCGCCGGCGGCGACCTGGCGCTGGTGGAGGACATGGCCAACGACTTCGAGACCCGCACCCGCGTCTGGCACGAGGCGCGCGACCTGGTCTACAACGTCATCAACTGCGACAAGCCGGTGGTCTCCGCCATGCACGGTCCCGCTGTCGGCGCCGGGCTGGTGGCGGGCCTGCTGGCCGATATCTCGATCGCGGCCAGGAGCGCGCGCATCGTCGACGGCCATACCCGGCTGGGCGTGGCCGCGGGTGACCATGCCGCGATCGTGTGGCCGCTGCTGTGCGGAATGGCCAAGGCCAAGTACTATCTGATGCTGTGCGAGTCGGTCAGCGGCGAGGAAGCCGAGCGGATCGGCCTGGTCTCGCTGGCGGTGGAAGAGGACGAACTGGTGGCGCGCGCGTTCGAGGTGGCCAACCGGCTGGCGGCCGGGTCGCAGACCGCGATCCGCTGGACCAAGTACGCCCTCAACAACTGGCTGCGCATGGCCGGCCCCGCCTTCGATACCTCGCTGGCGCTTGAATTCATGGGCTTTGCCGGCCCCGACGTGCACGAAGGCGTGGCGAGCCTGCGCCAGAAGCGGCCGCCACAGTTCAGGTAACGACGACGCAGCCGCCGGCCCGACGGGCCCTCCTGGCCAATCCCGGGGCTGCGCCGCACACGGAGCGCTCGACCATGTTCGGACAGATTCCCGATTTCACCAACGGCTTCGACTTCATGCGCCGGCTGTGGGGCAGCGGCAGCGGCATGCCCGCCGGCATGATGCCCGGCCTGCAGGCAATGACGCCGCCGATGGACCTCGACGACCTCGACAAGCGCATTGCCGACCTGAAGGCCGTGGAGAGCTGGCTGCAACTGAACACCAACCTGCTGCGCACCACCATCCAGGGCCTGGAAGTGCAGCGCGCCACGCTGGTGGCGCTGCAGACCTTCGGCAACGCGCTGTCGCCCGAGGCCATGCAGTCCGCCATGGAAAACGTCGCGCGCGCGGCCAACACGCCCAGCGCCGCTGCGCCGGAGCGCGCCGCCGGCGCGGATGCCGGCAGCGGTGCGCAACCGGAGCCGCCTGCCGCCGAGCACCCGCAAGCTGCGGCAAGCGACACCGATTCCACCTTGCCGCCCAATGCCGCACTGTGGTGGGACCTGCTGCAACAGCAGTTCAACCAGATCGCCAGCAGCGCCGCCGCGGCCAGCATCGCCCCGTTCGGCATGGGCGGCGTGGGCGGCTTCGGCGCCGCAGCCGGCCCCGACGCCGCAGCGCAAGCGGCGGCTGCAAAGCCGAAGACGGACGCGCCTGGCAAGGCCGCCTCCGCCGGCACGGGCAAGCCTGCCGCCAGGAAAGCGCCGGTAAAGAAGGCGCCGGCCAAGAAGGCGGCCAAGGCAAAGCCGGCCAAGGACGCGGGCAACGGCGATGACAATGGCAAGAACGGGGGCAGCAACGGCGCCAACGGCAGCAGCGCAGCCTGACCGCCAGATACCCGACAAATCGTCCACACCAACGCAATGCACCGCGAGTCCTTCCCGCCCCCCCACCGCGCGCTGCAATCCGGACCCAACCCCGCCGCCACCGCGCTGATCATGATGGGCGGCGGCGCGCGCGCCGCCTACCAGGCTGGCGTGCTGAGCGGGCTGGCGCGCATTGCCGCGCGGCACGGCAAGGGCCATGGCGCGATGCCCTTCGGCATCATCGCCGGAACCTCGGCAGGGGCGATCAACGGCGCCGGGCTGGCGATCCAGGCGGGGGACTTCCAGGCCGCCACGCAGAGCCTGGCGGCGCTGTGGCACAGCATCCATGCCGACGACGTCTACCGCACCGACGTGCTGCGCGTGGGCATGTCGGGTGCGCGCTGGCTGTCGACGCTGGCGCTGGGCTGGGCCACGCAGCGGCGCGCGCCCCGCGCCCTGTTCGACAACACCCCGCTGGGCAGCATGCTGGGCGAGCTGTTCGAGCCCGAGCGCGTGCAGGCCAGCCTGGACAGCGGTGCGCTGCAGGCCTTCGCGGTCACCGCGCTGTCCTACAGCACCGGGCGCCACGTGACCTTCTACCAGTCGCACCACCGCATCCATCCGTGGCACCGCAGCCAGCGCATTGCGATCCCGGCGCAGATCACGGTGGACCACCTGCTGGCATCCGCTTCGATCCCGTTCCTGTTCCCGGCGATGCCGCTGGAGCTGGACGGCCACCATGAGTGGTTCGGCGACGGCACCATGCGGCAGATGTCGCCGCTGTCGCCGGCGATCCACTTGGGCGCGTCGCGCGTGCTGGCGATCGGCGCAGCCTCGCGCCAGCGCTCGGGCTGGTACGACACCATGCCGGCCGGCGGCTACCCGTCGCTGGCGCAGGTGGGCGGACAGGCGCTGGCCAGCATCTTCCTGGACGGGCTCAACGCCGACCTGGAACGGCTGCTGCATATCAACCGCCTGCTGGCGCGCATGCCGGAGCTGGCCGGCGACCGCGAGGGCTGGCGCCCGGTGCAGGTGATGACGATCTCCCCCAGCGAGCCGATCGAAGCCATTGCCGCCGAGCACCAGAAGCAGCTGCCGCGCACGGTGCGCGCGCTGCTGGCGCCACTGGGCGGCACCGAGGCGCGCGGCGCCGCCTTCGCCAGCTACCTGCTGTTCGAACCCGCCTTCACCCAGGCCCTGATGGCACTGGGCGAGCGCGATGCCGAGGCCCAGGCGGACGAACTGGCGGCGTTCCTGTTCGGTGTCGTCCCGGGCACGCCACCGGCCGCGCTGCCGGTGGACGAACGCGCGCTTTCGCCCTGAGCACCCGCCCGCACATGGGGTCCTGCCAGGCGCCGCGGCTGGCACATTGGCCCCTCGGCGCTCCGCTGATCGCCCGCAATATGCAGCCCGCTGCGCCAAACCGCGTCAAAAAGCGTTGCATTTGCCCCGATCCGGACTAAAAAAGGAGAAGAGAATAATTCGCATCTGGTAGAATCTGCCCGTAATTTCAAAGGCTTACCATGCTCTACCCCGAACTGTTCAAATCGTTGGAAGCCGTCCGCTGGCACATGGACAAGGACATCCCCTGGGACTCCTTTGACGCCAGCATGCTGACGGACGACCAGGCCAAGACCATTCGCATGAACGCGATCACGGAATGGTCCGCCTTGCCCGCGACCGAGATGTTCCTGCGCGACAACCGCCACGATTCTGATTTTTCGGCGTTCATGAGCATCTGGTTCTTCGAGGAACAGAAGCACTCGCTGGTGCTGATGGAGTACCTGCGCCGCTTCCGCCCGGACCTGGTGCCGACCGAGGAAGAACTGCACGCGGTGCGCTTCGAGTTCGACCCGGCTCCGCCGCTGGAAACCCTGATGCTGCATTTCTGCGGCGAGATCCGCCTGAACCACTGGTACCGCCGCGCCGCCGAATGGCACACGGAACCGGTGATCAAGCATATCTACCGCACCCTGTCGCAGGATGAAGCCCGCCATGGCGGCGCCTACCTGCGCTACATGAAGAAGTACCTGGCGCAGTTCGGCGACAGCGCGCGCGCCGCCTTTGCCAAGATCGGCGTGCTGATGGCCTCGGCCCGCCGCACCGAGAAGCCGCTGCATCCGACCAACCTGCACGTCAACAAGGCGCTGTTCCCCAACGACACGGTGCAGTCGCGCCTGCCGGACCCGGACTGGCTCGAGCACTGGCTGGACGAGCAGATCCGCTTTGACGAAGGCTGGGAGAAGAAGGTCATCGAACGGATCCTGCACAACATGTCGCTGCTGTTCGAACGCACCTTCGAAACCGTGCAGGACCTGAACCGCTACCGCAAGGAACTGAACGCCAGCCTGCAAGGCACGGGCGGAGCCCAGCCGGCGCAAGCCTGAGCGGCCAGTCCGACGGCACGAAAAAAAGCCCCGCCGAAGCGGGGCTTTTCTTTTCCCTTCTTTTGCCTTGACGCATTCCCGACAAATGCGACCCGCCGCGGCGCACCGGACCTGGTCCGGCTGTGGCGGGTATTCCGCAATGCTGATTTCCTTGTCCTGGAAATTCAAGCGCCTGGCAAGATAAACGAGCCAGCTGCCACGCAGGTAGTAGCCGGTTACTACATTGCTCCATTCCCGTCCCGCGCACTGCCGCGCTCTCGCGCGGCGGCGGCAAACCCATCCCTGGCGCCCGCTTATCGAATAGATTTATATCCGGAAATAGAATATTTAAATCACGCTTCAATTACCCTGGCCATCAATTCGATGTAAATCCAGCATTACGAATTCATTTAATTCGCGGTGTAATGCCTCGCATCGGAATTAGCGCCAGCCGCAGCTGGCAATTCTCCGCAGCGCCATTTACCCGGTGGCATCGCGGCACTTGGGGCGGCAACGCGCAGGCCGCGCATATCGACGCCGTGCGGCAGGCGCTGCAGGGCACCTTGCGCGGCATTGCCACCGCGCCGGTGCAGCAGGCCCGGCCGGTCTCCGATCCGGCAGCCAGGGATGTCGCCAACGACGCGGCCATGAGGCTGTGCGTGACGGGGTAACCAGGACCCCGCCGCCGGCGGGGACCCCAAGAAGGGGTACCATCTCGGGCAAGCACGCCGGCTCCGACCAGGGGCCGGCCTCCACTTTCCGATGCCGACCCCATGTCCGTACCCGCTTTCGAATCCAAGCTGACCCTGCCCGACACCCCCGCCGCGCTGGCCGCGCGCATCGCCGCCTTGCCGCGCCCGCTGGTGTTCACCAATGGCGTCTTCGACATCCTGCACCGCGGCCATGCCACCTACCTGGCACAGGCGCGCGCACTGGGCGCAAGCCTGGTGGTCGGCGTCAACAGCGATGCTTCCGTAAAGATGCTGGGCAAGGGCGACGACCGCCCGCTGAACCATGAATCGGACCGCATGGCGCTGCTGGCCGCGCTGGAATCGGTCGACCTGGTGGCGATGTTCCGCGAGCAGACCCCGGTGGAGCTGATCCGCCTGGTGCGCCCCGACATCTACGTCAAGGGCGGCGACTACGATATCGACACGCTGGAAGAAACCCGGCTGGTGCGCAGCTGGGGCGGCCAGGCCTACGCCATCCCCTTCCTGCACGACCGCTCGACCACCAAGCTGCTGACCAGGGTGCGCCAGGGCAGCTAAGGCAGCCCAGGGCGCTCAGGAGCAGGCCAGCACGTCCTCGGCGCCGTAGCGCTGGCGCATGGCCTCGAGCCGGGCACGCGCCGCGTGGTCGGCATCGCGCACGCGCAGCCACTGCCGCGTGAGCGGCCGCGCGGCCTCGGTCAGCATGGCGGTACGCACGCCGTGGCCGCGCAGGGTATCGAGATACTGCTCGGCACGCTCGCGCTCGCGGAAGAGTCCCAGCGACACCGTATAGGTGGCGGTCTCGGGCGTGCCGGCGGTCACGAGCGAGTACTCGGTCACATTACGCCGGCGCAGTTCGGCCAGCTTGCGCTCGGCATGCTCGCGCGTGGGCTGCGCGGGCAGATGGACCCACCAGCGCACCTGTTCCTGCCGCGCGAACGCTTCCACGCGCAGCGCGGCGGCGGCCAGGTCTTCAGTGGCGCGGCGCGCCGCCTGGGCGCTGAAGCCACCGATCTCGATGCAGGCTGCCGCCAGCGTGGCCGACGGCAGCGCGCTGCGCGGTGCGGCACCCGCCGCCGACGCCGGCGCCTGCACCCGCATCCGCTCCCCACGAACTTGCTGCTGCAGCCGCTGCGGTTCACGCGGGGATTCAAACCAGCCGGCCAGCGGGTTCGCGCCGAACACCCCCAGCACCGCTCCCAGCAGCACGGCATTGGCGAGCAGCAGCAACAGCGGGACGATGCGCGGCGAGCGTGGCCGGGCGGGCTGGCCTGGGGCGGTCATGGGTCGGGGCGGATTGAGGCGTGTGGGAAGTTGCGCTGCGGCTAGTCGCCGGACGATGCCATCGCGTGCAGGCCGAGCAGCACCAGATTATCGTGCATCTCGAACGGCACGGCGAGCGCGCCTGCCAGCGCGCCGCGGGCACCGCCGGACAGCAGGCAGCGCACGGCACGACGCGCCGGCCCGCGCTCGCCCAGCGCGCGCCAGGTGCGTTCGATGGCGCCGGCCTGCGCGGCCAGGCAGCCCGCGGCAATGGCGTCGTGCGTATTGTCGGCCCAGCGCAGGTGCGCGCCGGCCACGGTGCCGGCATCGTCCACGTCCAGCGCCGGCAGCTGCGCGGTGTTGCGTGCCAGCGTGCCCAGCATCAGCGCCAGCCCGGGCAGGATCAGGCCGCCCTCGAAGCGCGCGCTGCCATCCGCCGCGGCCGTGACGATATCCAGCGTGGTGGCCGTGCCCGCGGTCACCACTAGCAGCGTGTCGTGCGGCAGCCAGCGGTGCGCGCCGATGGCGCCGACCCAGCGATCCACGCCCAGTTGCGTGGGCTCGCGGTAGCCGTTGGCCAGGTTGCCGTGCGCGGCGGCGCTGCGCACCCATTGCACCGGCGCACAGGACCCGAAGGCGTCGGCCAGCGCGGCATCCACGGCGGCCGCGATCACCGGCCCGGCGACGTTGCTGATCCACACCGACGGCATCGGCCCGCTGCCACGCAGCGCGCGCAGGTCAGCGGCCAGCGCCTGCAGTGCGCCGGCGTCGGCATGGGTAACCGCGCCGCCATGCTGCCACGGCGTGGGCAGCGCGCCGGTGGCGGGCAGCGCCGCACCGGCTTCGCACCAGGCCCACTTGAGGCGGGTATTGCCGATATCGATCAGCAGACGCGGCGCGCTCATGCGCTGTCTCCCTGCCCCGGCGCGGGCCGCAGCGACAGCTCGCCGCTGGCGATGCGCTCGAGCCCCGCCGGCGTTTCCAGCAGCAGGTGGCCAGCCTCGTCGACGCCGCGCGCCATGCCTTCGGCGATCACCTTGCCCTCGTGCAGCAGCCGCACCGGCTGGTCGCGGTAGGCATCGGCCGCGGACCAGCGCCGCGCCATCGGCCCGAAACCGTGCGCCAGGAACGCGGTGCGCATGGCCGCCAGCCGTTCCAGCAGCGCGGCCAGCAGGCGCGGGGCATCGCGCTGCGCGTCGAAGCCGGGCATGGCCTCGGCCACGCCAGCCAGCTCGCGGCCCAGCGCCGCCTCCATCTGCGCGTCGCGCACCAGGTTCAGGCCGATGCCGATCACAGCCCAGACCCGCTGCGGCCCGGCGGGCACCGACTCGATCAGGATGCCGGCCAGCTTGCGGCCATCGATCTGGAGGTCGTTGGGCCATTTCAGCCCGATCCGTGCGCCGAGTCGCGCATCGACATCGCCCAGGGCCTCGGCCAGCGCCAGGCCCACGGCCAGGCTCAGGCCGCTCAGTTGCGCCGGCGCCAGCGCCAGCGGCAGTGCCACCGAGAAGGTCATGCCTGCCTGCCCCTGCCACGGCCGGCCCTGGCGCCCGCGCCCGGCGGTCTGGCGGTAAGCCAGGCGCAGCCTGGCGGCGTCGGTCCACGGCGCCTGGCGGCAGGCCGCGGTCAGGTCGGCATTGGTGGAGCCGGTTTGCTCCACCAGCTCCAGCGTCCAGTCGCTCAGCGCGGGCGACAGCATGCCGCGCAGCGCGCCGGCATCGATGCGCCAGTTGGCGCCGGATGGGGCGGAAGGGTCGGATGGAGTCGGAGGAACGGCGGACATGCGCGGCAAAGGGTTGGGATCGATGGCGATCGTAGAAAACACAGGCGGGGACGGGGTGCGGCCCGGCTGCCTGCGGCAGATGCCGCATTGTAGCCGCGCCGCCGCCTCGGCACGGCGCGGTCGCGCCAGCGGGGCGGGTGGCTTAGAATCGAGACTCGGCCATCACATCGCATGCCCTTGGAACGCCAGACGACGCCAGACTTCCATATCACGCGCGGGGACGGAACCGTCAGCGTAGCGCTGCGTGGCGACTGGACCGCGCTCGCCCTGGCCGGCTGCCGCCAGGCGCGGCAGCTGCGCGCGCAACTGCGCGAGCTGGCGCAGGCGCAGGACGGCGCGCAGTGGTCGCTGGCAGACGTGGAGCGGCTGGACCACATCGGCGCGCATCTGCTGTGGCAGGCCTGGAACGGCCAGCTGCCGCAGCAGCTGGATGCCACCGACGGCCAGCGCCGCGTGTTCGAGCGCATCGCCGCGGTGCACGACGAGGGCTGGAAGAAGCACATGGTGGACCGCTTCAACCCGGTCACGCTGTTCGGCGCCAACGTGCTGTCGTTCGGCGCGCAGCTGCGCAGCGGCATCACCATGCTGGGCCAGCTCGCTTTCGACCTGCTGCGCTTTGCGGGCGTGCCGCAGCGCGGCCCATGGCGCGAGATCTCGGCCAATATCTACAACGTGGGCTACAAGGCGCTGGGCATCACCGCGCTGGTCGGCTTCCTGATCGGCATCGTGCTGTCCTACCTGTCGGCCAACCAGCTGCGCACCTTCGGCGCCAGCACCTTTATCGTCAACATCCTGGGCATGGCGGTGATCCGCGAGCTGGGCCCGGTGCTGGCGGCGATCCTGATCGCGGGGCGCTCGGGTTCGGCCATCACCGCGCAGATCGGCGTGATGCGCGTGACCGAGGAGCTCGACGCGATGCGCGTGATGGGCATCTCGCACGGCTTCCGGCTGATCATGCCGCGCGTGATCGCGCTGGCCATCGCCATGCCGCTGCTGGTGGCGTGGACCGACGTGATGGCGCTGGCCGGTGGCATGCTGGCCGCGCGCATGCAGTTGGGCATCAGTGCCACCTTCTTCCTGCGCGAGCTGCCCGATGCGGTGCCGGTAGCCAACCTGTGGCTGGGGCTGGGCAAGGGCGTGGTGTTCGGCATCCTGATCGCCCTGACGGCATGCCACTTCGGGCTGCGCATCAAGCCCAATACGCAAAGCCTGGGCGAAGGCACCACCGCCTCGGTGGTGACCGCGATCACCATCGTGATCCTGGCCGACGCGGTCTTCGCCGTCCTGTTCAAGGACGTGGGCCTGTGAGCGCCGCGCCAGCTACCGCCACCCAGGACGGGAAGGTCCAAAAGGACCGCACCCCGGTCATCGAGGTGCGCAACCTGGTCAAGCGCTTCGGCAAGGCCATGGTGCATGACCACGTGAACCTGGACGTCTACCGCGACGAGGTGCTGTCGATCGTGGGCGGGTCCGGCAGCGGCAAGACCGTGCTGCTGCGCCAGATCGTGGGGCTGGAGCGGCCCACCTCGGGCAGCATCAAGGTGTTCGGCGAGGACCCGACCCGGCTGCGCCCGGCGCAGCTGCAGGCGCTGCGCAACCGCTGGGGGCTGCAGTTCCAGCGCGGCGCACTGTTCTCGGCGCTGTCGGTGATCGACAATATCGCGCTGCCGCTGCGTGAGCTGCGCGCGCTGCCCGACAACCTGATCTGCCAGGCCGCGCTGCTCAAGCTGCAGTTGGTGGGCCTGTCGGCGCGCGATGCCGACAAGATGCCGTCGGACCTGTCCGGCGGCATGATCAAGCGCGTGGCGCTGGCGCGCGCGCTGGCGCTGGAGCCCGAGCTGCTGTTCCTGGACGAGCCCACCGCCGGGCTGGACCCGATGGCCTCGGACGACTACGTGGCGCTGATCCGCGAACTGCGCCGCGAACTGGGCCTGACCGTGGTGATGATCACGCACGACCTGGACACGCTGGTGGCGTTGTCCGACCGCGTCGCGGTGCTGGCCGACCACAAGGTGATCGCGGCGGCGCCGATCCCTGAAGTGGTGAAGGTGGACCACCCCTTCATCCGCGAGTATTTCCTGGGCGAGCGCGCCCAGCGCGCCATGCAGGCGCTGCAGCTGCACGCGCAGCCGGATGCGCCGCCCCCTGGAGAAGCATGATGGAAAACAAGTCACACGCATTCCTTGCCGGCGTGTTCACCATCGGCCTGGCCGTGCTGGTGCTGTTCGCGATCTTCTGGTTCAGCACCGACCACGCGGTGCGCGTGCCGTATGACCTGATCACACGCTCCACCGTCAACGGTCTGCAGCCGCAGGGCGATGTGAAATACCGCGGGCTTGCGGTGGGCAAGGTCGAGTCGATCAAGTTCGACCCGCAGGTGCCGGGCCAGATCATTGTGCGCGTCAACGTCAACAAGGACACGCCGATCACGCGCACCACCTATGGCACGCTGGGCTTCCAGGGCGTGACCGGAATCGCCTACGTGCAGCTGGACGACAGCGCTACGCACGACGGCGCCACGGCCTCGCCGCCGCTGCCGACCTCGCCCAAGGCGGTGGCGCGCATCGCCATGCGCCCCGGCTTCTTCGAAGAGCTGGAAAAGCGCGGCGATTCGCTGCTAACCCAGACTGAAACGCTGATGGCCTCGCTCAACGACATGTTCCAGGGCGCCAACCGCGCCGAACTGATGGCCGCGATCCGCTCGGTGCGCAAGACCGCCGAGGACTACTCGCGGCTGTCCGATTCGCTGGGCCCGGCCGCCAACCGGCTGCCGAAGGTGACCGAGAACCTGAACGCCACGCTGGAATCGACCCGGCGCCTGACGCAGGAGCTGGCCAACCCCAACGGCACGGTGATGCGCACCGTCGACAGCGTCGGGCGCGACCTGCAGGGCGCGGCCTCGTCGGTGCAGTCCGCGGCGGGCACCTTCAGCGAAGAGACCCTGCCGCAGCTCAATGGCCTGGCCCGCGACGCGCGCCAGACCGCGCGCACCTTCGAGCGCGCCGCCGGCCAGTTCAACGAAAGCCCGAGCAGCGTGCTGTTCGGCGCGCCCGCGCCCGCGCCGGGTCCGGGCGAGCCGGGCTTCAGCGCACCGTAGCGCGGCCCGCATGCCGCCCCTCACCCGATACCGCCAACCGCGAGATACCGCCGTGAACCCTGCGACCGAGATGCCACGCTTGCTCCGATCCGCGCGCTCCCGTCTCCAGGCCGCCCTGCTGCTGGCCGCCGCGGGGCTGGCGCTGTCAGGCTGCGCGCTGACGCGCGGCAACGACCCCACCGTCACCTACGACCTCGGCCCGCCGGCCGCCACCCCACCCGGCAACGGGAACCCTGCGCCGGCGCGGCTGCCCAAACTGCGCGTGGCGCAGACCGACGGGCCCAACTGGCTGGATGGCAACGCCCTCTTCTACCGGCTGCAGTATGCGCAGGCGCAGCGCCTGCAGGCCTACGCCACGCAGCGCTGGGTGATGTCGCCCACGCGCCTGTTCGACGAGCGGCTGCGCGAGGCCGTGGCCGCGCGCGGCACGCTGAGCTGGTTCGGCGACAGCAGCGTGCCGGCGCTGAAGGTGGACCTGATCGAGTTCGACCAGGTGTTCGACAGCGCCACCACCAGCGAAGGCGTGGTGCGGCTGCGCGCCACGGTGTTCCAGCATGGCATGCTCGGCCAGCAGACCTTCGAGGCACGCCGGCCCGCTGCCAGCGCCGATGGCGCCGGCGGCGTCAAGGCCCTGGCCGAGGCCAGCGACGCGGTGATCGCGGCGCTGCTCGACTGGATCGGCACGCTGCAGCTAAAGTAGACACGCAAGGAGAAATGCCATGGAGCCGGCTCCCCCGCCGCCCTCCGCGCCGCCCCCGGCGGCTCAGTCAACGCCGGAAGCCTCCGGCCCGCAGCACTCGCCGCTGGCCCGGGTGGGGCTGATTTGCTTCACGCTGCTGGTCGTGTACGCCAGCCTGTACCCGTTCTCGGGCTGGGTCGACAACGGCGTTTCGCCGTTTGCCTTCCTGAGCGCGCCCAAGCCGCGCTACATCACCGACTTCGATCTGCTGACCAATGTGCTGGGGTACTTCCCGTTCGGCGCGCTGGTGGTGCTGTCGCTGCATCCGCGCATGTCGGGCGGGCGCGCCACGCTGGTGGCGCTGGTGGCCGGGACGCTGCTGGCGGCCTGCATGGAGGCCTTCCAGACCTGGCTGCCAAGCCGCATCTCTTCCAATATCGACCTGATCACCAATGCGCTGGGCGCGCTGCTGGGAGGCGCGGTGGTGGCGCCGTTCACCCGGGCCCTGATCGACGACGGGCGCCTGACCCGCCTGCGCCATGCGTGGTTCGAGCCGCACGCCAGCTTTGCCATCATCCTGCTGCTGCTGTGGCCGTTTGCGCAGGTGTTTCCGCAAGAACACCTGTTCGGCATGGGCGGCATCGTGCGCGAATGGCTGACCGACCCGGAGTCCTGGCCGATGCAGGCGCTGCAGATGGTGTTCCCGCAGCTTGAGGCCTGGCAGGACCATATCGGCCTGCGGCCCGAGGACATGCAGAGCCAGCAGTTGCTGGAATCGCTGGTGACCGCCAGCAGCTGGGTCGGCACCGGCCTGTTCGCCTCGATCGCGATGCGCCGCAGCGCGCCGATGCTGCGCATCCTGGCCGGCCTGCTGGCCGCGGCGCTGCTGCTCAAGGCCACCGCGGCCGAACTGCAGTTTCCGTCCGAGAGCGCCTTTGTCTGGCTGTCCGAGGGCGGCCGCTTTGCCCTGCTGACCAGCTCGCTGGTGCTGGCGCTGCTGCTGTACCTGCCGCGCTGGCTGCGCGCGGTGCTGGCAATGGTGGCGCTGATCGTGCTGGTGGTGCTGACCAATGTGCTGCCATCCAACCCCTATGCGTGGATCTCGGAGCAAGGCTGGCGCATGGGCCGCTTCATCCACTTCAACAGCCTGGCGCAATGGCTGGGCTGGCTGTGGCCATTCCTGGCGTTCTGCTATGTGACCTGGCGCTTCGAACAGGTCAGCCTGCGCCGCCATGCCATGAAAAAAGCCGCGGCGCGCCGTGAGGCGGCCGCGGCCGGTACGCAGGAATAGGCACTAATGCAGTTGCCCGCCTTGCTCGCGCACATCGGCGCGGGTCGACAGCGCCGCCGCCACCGCCGCGCGCAATCCCTTCACCAGCGTTTCCTGCGCCAGGCTGGGCTGGCCCGGATGGCGCGCCGCCTGCTCGGGCAGGTAGGGGATATGGATAAAGCCACCGCGCACGTCGCCATCCGGCTGCTGCGCCAGCCGGTGCATCAGCCCATAGAAGACATGGTTGCAGACGAAGGTGCCGGCGGTCTGCGACACCGAGGCCGGCACGCCCGCCGCGCGCATGTCGCGCACCATCGCCTTGATCGGCAGCGTGGCAAAGTAGGCGGCCGGGCCGCCCGCGACGATGGCGGTATCGATCGGCTGGGCGCCGGCGTTGTCGGCAATGCGCGCATCGTCGACATTGATCGCCACGCGCTCCACCGACATTTCGGCGCGCCCGCCGGCCTGGCCCACGGCAATCACCAGCGCGGGCCCCAGCACGTCGACCAGCTCGCCGATGGTATCGATCGCCGCGCCGAACACGCACGGCAGCTGCCGCGCCACGATCACCGCGTCGCCCACGCGCTCGCCGTCGAGCACGCGCACGGCCTCCCATGAGGGATTGATCGGTTCATTCTCGAACGGCTCGAAGCCGGTCAGCAGCACAGTACGCATGGCAGGGCTCCGCGGTTACATCAGGAAGTACAGCAGCGCGATATTGGCCACCAGGATCGCCAGCGCGGTCGGCACCTGCGCGCGGATCACGGCGTTCTTGTCGTCGAGTTCCAGCAGCGCCGCCGGCACGATATTGAAGTTGGCCGCCATCGGCGTCATCAGCGTACCGCAATAGCCCGAGAACATGCCGATCGCCGCCATCACCGCCGGGTTGCCGCCGAACATGCCGACCAGGATCGGCACGCCCACGCCGCCGGTCATCACCGGGAAGGCCGCGAAGCCGTTGCCCATGATCACGGTGAACAGCGCCATGCCGACGCAATAGACCGCCACCGCCACCAGCTTGTAGTCCATGTTGATATAGGCGGTGGACAGGTGCGCCACGGCCTTGCCCACGCCCGCGTCGGCGAACACCAGGCCCAGCATCGCCAGCATCTGCGGCAGCACCAGCGCCCAGCCCAGCGACTCGGTCAGCCGGCGCGACTCGCGCAGGCCCTGCGCCACGGTGTCGCGCGTGAGCCAGCACACCACCGCCAGCGAGATCAGGCAGCCGATCCCGAGCGAGACAAAGGTCACGTTCTTGGGATCGAGCAGCGGCAGGCCGGCGATCTTGACGTCCTTGAACAGCATGGTGCCGATCACCGTCACCAGCGGGATCAGCAGCGCCGGGATGAACAGCTTGTTGCCCAGGCGGCGCGCACTGGCGCGGCGTTCTTCCTCGGGCAGGCTGTGGTGCTTGCCGTGGCCGACGCCGCCGAAGCCCGCAATCAGCGCCATCACCACCGCGCCGATGCCGACCGCGGCCGGCGGCAGCCGGTCGCCAATCAGGAACACGATCGCGTACAGCAGCCAGAACAGGCCGGTGCTGAGGCGGCGCGGATGCTCGCGGTCGGCGAAGGTCATCAGCGCGGTGATCGCCAGCACCAGGCCGGCGAGCCAGTAGAGATATTCGATGGAAACGATCATGGCGGGCTCCTTACTCCGCGCTCTTGGCAGGCACGGCGGCCGCGGCGGCCTTGCCGCCCAGTTCGCGCTCGAGCCAGCGGTCCAGGCGCTTCAGGCGCACGGCGTGGATCAGGAAGGCGCAGATCGCCGTGGGGATGCCCCACACGGCAATATGCAGCGGCTCCACGTCGATGTTCGACGACAGCAGGAAGGTATGCATCAGCGCGATCGCGCCGAAGGCCACGAAGATGTCCTCGCCAAAGAACAGGCCGACATTGTCGGTGGCGGCGCAGAACGCCAGCACGCGCTGGCGCACCGGCTCGGGCAGGTGGCCGAAGCGGTTCTCGGCCGCACCCTCGGCCATCGGCGCCAGCAGCGGGCGCACCATCTGCGGGTGCCCGCCCAGGCTGGTCAGGCCGATCGCGGCGGTCAGCTCGCGCACGCCCAGGTAGACGATCAGCAGGCGGCCAACCGTGGCCGAGGCAATGCGCGCGATCCATGCCTGCGCATGCTCGCGCAGCCCGTGCCGCTCCAGCAGGCCGATCACGGCCAGCGGCAGCAGGATGATCAGCGGCAGGTTGCGCGCCTTGACGAAGGCGGTGCCGATCGCCGAGAAGATCTGCATCAGCGGCATCGGCGCGGCCAGCCCCGTGGCCAGCGCGGCGAGCACCACCACCAGCATGGGATTGAAGCGCAGCACGAAGCCGATGATGATGACGCCGACCCCGACAAGGGGCCAGAGATTGACTGCCTGTTCCATAAGAGACACCAAACGAATGTGACGGAGGCGAGCGGACGGCAGCCGTGTCAGCGCACGACGGCGCCGGCCGCAGTGGATGCTGGCGGTTGAGACGGAGTGCTCAGTCGCCGGCGCGGACCGCGATGCCTTCCGCGCCCAGCCGTTCCCGGATGCGCCGCGCAAAGGCCAGCGCGTGGGCGCCGTCGCCGTGCAGACACACGGTTTCGGCTTGAATCGGTACCCAGGTGCCGTCGATGGCGCGCACGCGTTTCTCGCGCACCATGGTCAGGGTCTGGTTCAGGGCGACTTCCTCGTCCTCATGCAGCGCGCCCGGCGTGCCGCGCTTGACCAGCGTGCCGTCGGGGTTGTAGCCGCGGTCGGCAAAGACCTCCTGCTTGACGCGCAGGCCGGCCTCTTTGGCGATATCGATCATCTGGCTGCCGGCCAGGCCGAAGAACACCAGGTCGGCATCGAAGTCGCGCACCGCGCGCACGATGGCGCGGGCCAGCGCGGGGTCGCGCACGGCCTGGTTGTACAGCGCGCCATGCGGCTTGACGTGATGCAGCTCGCCGCCCTGCGCGCGCACGATCGCGTCGAGCGCGCCGATCTGGTACAGCACGTCGGCGTAGACGTGTTCCGGGTCGCGCTGCATCTCGGTGCGGCCGAAGTTCTCGCGGTCCGGGTAGCTCGGGTGCGCCCCGATCGCCACGCCGCGCTCCAGCGCCCACTTCACCGTCTGCAGCATGGTGGCCGCGTCGCCCGCGTGCCAGCCGCATGCGATATTGGCCGAACTGATCAGCGCCAGCAGCGCCTCGTCGTTGGCACAGCCTTCGCCAAGGTCAGCGTTCAAATCGATCTGCATTGCCATTCTCCTGTGCGGCGCACTGCGTCGCCCGATTGATGTTGCGCGTGCGCGCCTATGCCGCCACGCGCGTGCGTGCGCGCCGCCGCGCGGCGATGGGCATGCCATCGCCCTGCCACCGCAGCGCCTGGTCGATCTGGCGCAGGTAGCGCTCCAGCTCGGCCTGCGCCGCCTCTGCCTGCGCCAGCGTCACCTGCACGAAACGCACCGGCGCACCCAGCGGCACCTGCGCCAGCCGCCACAGGTCCGCGCCGATCACCACGCCGATCTTGGGATAGCCGCCGGTGGTCTGCGCATCGGCCATCAGCGCGATCGGCTGGCCGCCCGGCGGCACCTGCATCACGCCCGGCACCACGCCATGCGACAGCAGGTCGGCGCTGCGCTCGGCGCGCCGCGCCAGCGCGGGCCCGTTCAGGCGCAGCCCCATGCGGTTGCTGTTGGGCGTGACGGTCCAGTCGGCCTGCCACAGCGCGGCCTGCGAGGCCGCGTCGAAGTCTTCATATTCAGGCCCCGGCAGCATCCGGACCGGCGTGGCCTTGCCCGCGATGCTGGCGGGCAGGGCCCACGCCGGCGCCTGCACGCCGATCCAGTCGGTCTCGGCCGCCAGCCCCGGGCGCCCCGCCGCCAGGCGGTCGCCTTCCTGCAGCGCGCGCCCGCCCAGCCCGCCAAAGCCTGACTTCAGGTCGGTGCTGCGCGAGCCCATCACCGGCTCGACCTCGATGCCGCCCGCCACGCACAGGTACACGCGCGTGCCGCCGCGCGTCGACGGCAGCGTCAGCGTCTCGCCCTTGTGCACGTCAAAGGCATGCCACGACCACACCGGCACGCCGTCCAGGTTGGCGCCGCATTCGGCACCAGCCAGCGCCACGCGCATATCGGCATGGAAGCGCAGCGCGGCGCGGCCCAGCGTGAATTCAATGGCGGCGCAGCCCGGCGCATTGCCGAGCAGGCGGTTGCCCACCTCCACCGCCAGCATGTCCATGGCCCCGCAACGGCCCACGCCAAAACGGCGAAAGCCGGTACGGCCCAGGTCCTGCACCGAGGCGAGCGCACCGGGACGAATGATTTCGATCACGCGATGATTTCCTCGGCAACAAAGCGCACGGTATCGCCGGGCGCAAACAGGGACGGCGGATCCCGGTCCGCCACGAAGAGCTCGGCATCGGTGCGCCCGATCAGCTGCCAGCCGCCCGGCAGCACCGCCGGATAGATCCCGGTCTGCTCGCCGCCAATGCCGACCGACCCGGCCGGCACCGCCACCCGCGGCTCACGCCGGCGCGGCGTGGCCAGCTCCGGCGCCAGCCCGCCCATATAGGCAAATCCCGGCTGGAAACCCAGGAAGTAGACGACGTACTCGCCGGCAGCGTGGCGGCGCACCACTTCCCGCGGCGTCAGCCCGGTATGGGCCGCCACATCGCCCAGGTCCGGGCCATGCTCACCGCCGTAGCGCACCGGGATCTCCACCAGCTTGCCGGTGGCATTGCGCGCCTCGCCGGAGGCCCAGGCGAGCTTCAGGTTGCGCTCCAGCGCGTCCACATCGGCGCTGCCGTCGAAGATCACGGTCAAATTGTTCATGCCCGGCACCACGTCCACCACCCCGCGCCAGTCCTCGGCCCGGGCAGCCATCGCCCAGATCCGGCGCTGGACTTCCAGCGAGGCGGGGGGAGCCACGCTGTACAGCAGCGCCTGCTCGGCGAGTCGGTGGACGGTGCAGTTCATGAGATTCCCGGTAGCGCACTTGCTACCAGTTTAGGCAGGCAAGCCGGAATGTGACGTGCTTGTATTTCATCGATAATTTATCGATGAATTCATCATATCGAAATGAGACGAGGAGAAACAGTCAGGATTGACCCTAGGGGCGCAAGGGCCACTGCGACCGGCTGCACCATGGCCGGGCACCAAAGAAAAACGGCCGGGAAATCCCGGCCGTCTCTGCTCGATCAGTGTGCAACGCTGTCGTTCAGGCAAACCCCGCCTGATGCGCCTGCTGGTCAGCATGGTACGAACTGCGCACCATCGCCCCCACCGCAGCGTGGGTGAAGCCCATCTTGTAAGCCTCTTCCTCGAACATCTTGAAGGTGTCGGGATGGACGTAGCGCAGCACCGGCAGGTGGTGGTTCGACGGCGCCAGGTACTGGCCGATGGTCAGCATGTCGATATCGTGGGCGCGCATGTCGCGCATGACTTCGAGGATTTCCTCGTCGGTCTCGCCCAGGCCCACCATCAGGCCGGACTTGGTCGGCACGTTGGGGTTGCGGCGCTTGAATTCCTGCAGCAGCTTGAGCGAGTGCTCATAGTCCGCGCCCGGGCGGGCCTGCTTGTACAGGCGCGGCACGGTTTCCATGTTGTGGTTCATCACGTCCGGGGGGCACGCCTGCAGGATGTCCAGCGCCTTGTCCAGGCGGCCGCGGAAGTCGGGCACCAGCACTTCGATGCGGGTGGCGGGCGACAGCTCGCGCGTCTGCGAGATGCAGTCGACATAGTGCTGGGCGCCGCCGTCGCGCAGGTCGTCGCGGTCGACGCTGGTGATCACCACGTAGTTCAGCTTGAGCTGGGCGATGGTGCGGGCCAGGTTGCCCGGCTCGTTCACGTCGAGCGGATCGGGACGGCCGTGGCCGACGTCGCAGAACGGGCAGCGGCGCGTGCACTTGTCGCCCATGATCATGAAGGTGGCGGTGCCCTTGCCAAAGCATTCACCGATGTTGGGGCAGCTCGCTTCCTCGCACACCGTCACCAGGTTGTTGGCACGCAGGATGTCCTTGATCTCGTAGAAGCGTGAGCTGCCAGTGGCGGCCTTGACGCGGATCCAGTCCGGCTTCTTGAGCTTTTCGGCCGGCACGATCTTGATGGGGATGCGTGCGGTCTTGTCGGCCGACTTCTGCTTGCGGGTCGGGTCATACTGCTCCGCGGGGGACTGCGGGGCTTCGCTGGAAGTGGCGATCAGGGCGTCGCTCATACATTTCTCCGCACGCGCTCAGCGTGCATTTCGCTTTTGACTAGGAGGCCGGGGCCGTCTCACCCGGCTGCTTCGCTTCAGCCGGGGCGGCAGTTCCTTCGGCAGCCAGCGCACGGGCTTCGTGCGCTGCCAGCACCTCGCACAATGCTGCCGCCAGGCGCTGTGCGATTTCCGGTTGTTGTGCCGCGGTCACGGGCAAGGGGGCGCCGTTGGCATCCGCCGCCGCGAAGGTGGCGCCCGCGCTGGCCATGTCGACTGTTTCCAGCCCGGCATAGCCGCAGGGATTGATGCGCAGGAACGGCGACAGGTCCATCTGCACGTTGAGGCTGACGCCGTGGTAGCTGCAGCCGTTGCGGATCTTGAGGCCGAGCGCGGCAATCTTGGCGCCCTGGCGCGGCCCGTTGGACAAATAGATGCCGGGGGCGCCGGGCTTGCGTTCGGCTGCGAGATTATACGCCGCGAGCGTGTCCAGCACCGCCTGCTCGATGCCGTGCACGAGTTCGCGCACCATCAGGCGGCGGCGGCGCAGATCGAGCAGCAAATAGGCCACGACCTGGCCGGGACCGTGATATGTGATCTGCCCGCCACGATCGATCTGCACGACGGGAATCTGGTCGTCCGGGGCGAGCAGGTGCGCGGGGTCGCCCGCCTGGCCCAGGGTGTAGACCGGCGGATGCTCGACCAGCCAGACCTGGTCGGGCGTCTCGGGCGTGCGTGCGGCGGTGAAGGCGCGCATCGCGTCGAAACACGGCTGATAGTCCTCGCGGCCGCGTTCGATGACTTGAATCGGATGCATGGCGAGAGTGTAACGAAAAGGGCCGGCTTGCGCCGGCCCTGCCTCGGTCACTTCTGCTGCCCGCTCAGGGCGTGGTCCGGCGGGAATCGTCCGATGCGTCACGCGACCAGACCAGGCGCAGATGCCCGCGACCGCGGTGTGATGCGGACGATGCCCCGCCGGGCTTCGGCTCAGGATGCGGTGACCTGGTCCTGGTTAGGCGTCCATTCGGTGCCTCGAACCAGACGGCGCAGGCTGCGATACACCAGGTGCGGCACATCAGCCAGCGCCAGCGCCGGGCGACGCGCTTCCGCGATCAGGGCGAGGCGCACTGGTTCCGGCGCACGCGGGTCAACGCTCAGCACCACCTCGTCACCGGAGCGCAGCAGCAGGCTGCCGCCACAACGCAGCCAGTAGTCCTCCGAATCGTTCTCGCGGGTCAGCCATACGTCGGTGCCGCGGGCCTCTTCGACATGCAGGCGCTGGGCAGCATGCACCGACAGCGTGGTGACTTCGCCAGGATTCAGGGTGAACACGGTCGTTGTGAGCACGGTTTTCATGGTGGTTCTCCGTTCAGCCGGCCTCGGCGGGGATACGCCAGACACAGTACGAATTCGCGGCGGGGCACCGGAACTGGCCCGGCAAGGGGACCAGGCCAGTTAAATCCTATGAATATCGCCGTGAAGTAAATGACTACTGCGGGGGCCGGTGATGGAATATTAGTGATTGCCCGACCACTATCAAAACGATATATTTTCTTTGTTCTTGTTAGACAAACTCACATACACACGACCGCCTGGAGACCACCATGGCCTGGAAAAGTGCCTGGGAAAAGGACCTGCCGCGCGGCTGGCACCGCGAGCTGCCGCGCCTGCCGGCGCTGACCGCGCTGCGCGCCTTCGAGGCCGCGGCGCGGCACGAGAGCTTTTCGCGCGCGGCCACGGAGCTGTTTGTCACGCACGGCGCGGTCAGCCACCAGATCCGCGCGCTGGAAGACGAACTGGGCATGCCGCTGTTCGAGCGCCACGGCAAGCGCGTCGCGCTGACGCCGTCGGGGCGCCTCTATGCCGAGCGCGTGCGTGACGCGCTGCTGCAGATCGCCGATGCCACGCGCGCGCTGCAGGCCGGCAACCGCGACAAGCGCCTCACCATCAGCACCATGCCGTCGTTTGCCGCGCGCTGGCTGACGCCGCGCATCGGCAGCTTTATCGAGCGCCACCCGGAGCTGGATGTCGAGCTGCTGTCGTCGAACACGCTGGTCAACTTTGCGCACGAGGAAGTCGATATCGCGCTGCGCATGGGCAGCGGCGACTATCCCGGCCTGTACGTGGAACGGCTGCTGGACGATGTCTTCTTCCCGGTCTGCAGCCCCGGCTTCAATGGCGGCCGCCTGCCCGGGCGGCCGCAGGACATGGCGGGGCTGCCGCTGCTGCGCGGCGAGGGCGATCCGTGGAAGCCGTGGTTCGAGGCCGCCGGGCTGGGCTGGCCCGAGCCGCGCAAGGGCCTGCTGCTGGAAGATTCCTCGCTGCTGCTGCAGGCCGCGTCCGAAGGCCAGGGCATTGCGCTGATCCGCTCCTCGCTGGCCTACAACGACCTGCTGGCCGGGCGCGTGGTGCGGCTGTTCGATGTCAGCATCCCCTGTCCATGGCTGCTGTACTTCGTATGCGCGCCGGGCTCATTGAACCTGCCCAAGGTGCAGGCATTCCGCGGCTGGCTGCTGCCCGAGATCGAGCGCTTCCGCGAGGTGCTGGCGCAGTGGGAGTGAACTAGTCTTCCGGCGCTTCGCCGGAGTCAGCAGGATCGGCGGCTGCGTCCGCCGCCGGCGTGGCGCGCGCCCGGCCGGCCCGCGGATGGGCCTTGTCGTAGACCTTCGCCAGATGCTGGAAATCGAGCGCGGTATAGACCTGCGTGGTCGAGATGCTGGCATGGCCCAGCATCTCCTGCACCGCGCGCAGGTCGCCCGACGACTGCAGCACGTGGGTGGCAAACGAATGCCGCAGCATATGCGGATGCACATCGGCCGGCACGCCGGCGCGCAGCGCCTGCTGCTTGAGCCGCAACTGCACGGTGCGCATCGACAGGCGCCGCCCGCGCGGACCGAGGAACAGGGCGTGGGCATCTTCCGGCAAGGCGCCGGGGCGCAGCATCGTGTCGCGCACCGCCAGCCAGGCGTGCAGCGCCTCGATGGCCTTGCTGCCGACCGGCACCGAGCGCTGGCGCGAACCCTTGCCGGTCACGGTGACTTCCGCCCCGGCCAGGTCGAGCCAGCCGCTGGAGCGGTAGCCGTCGGCATCGGCATAGCGCAGGTCCAGCTGCACCAGCTCGGACAGCCGCAGCCCGCTTGAATAGAACAGCTCATGGACCGCATGGTCACGCAGTGCCTGGGCATCCGTGCCGGCAGGATGCGCGACCAGTGCCACCGCATGTTCGACCGACAGGGCCTTGGGCAGCGCGTGGCCAGAGCGCGGCGCGCGCACGCCGTCGACCGGGTTCACCGTGACGCCATGGCCGTGGCGCGCCGCCCACTGGAAGAAGCCGCGCCAGGCCGACAAGGTGCGCGCGATGCTGGTGCCGACCAGCCCGGCGCCATGCAGCCGCGCGGCAAAGTTGCGGATATGGTGGGTCTGCAGTGCCAGCAGGGCCACGCCGGGCGCATAACGCGCCGCGTGCCCCTGCAGCACGCGCAGGTCGCGGCTGTAGCTGGTCAGCGTGTGCTCGGCCAGCTTGCGGCTGCCGCGCAGCCAGTCCAGGTAGCGCGTGACCAGCGGCTCGGGTGCCGGCGGCGGGCCGTCGCTGGCAGGAGCGATATCCGCAACCACGCTGCGGGGCGGCCGGCGTGCAGTCATGGCGTCAGGCGTGGGCCGCCGCGCCTCAGTCGCGCAGCCGGTGCAGCGCGGCGCCGGCGACTTCGCCGATCTGCGACAGGTAGGCGGTGCCCATGCCTTCGTGGAAACGGCGCGGATCGGGCGAGCCCAGCACCAGCAGGCCAAAGGCTGCGCCGCGCACGTCGGCACCGGCCTCGGCATCGCCGGCACGCACCGGCACGCGCAGCGTCACCATCGCCAGCGAGGTGATATCGTCGCGCTCCAGCAGCCCCGCGGCCTCGAAGCCGCCGTTGCTGCCGCAGTACGGCGCACGCAGGCCTTCGGCAAAGATGCGCAGGTCTTCGCTGGCGCCCTGCGCCACTTCCATATGGACGTATTGCTCGGCCACATCCCACAGCCTGAGCGCCACCGCCGGCACATCGAACACCTGCTGCAGGCCGTCCTGCACCGCATAGGGCAGCGCGTGCGAATCGGCCTCGGCCAGCAGGCGCAGCTGCCAGGCATGCATGCGCTGCTGGGTGCGGTCGTTGTCATGGCCGTGGCGGACCAGGTCCGCCAGGCGCAGCTCCAGGCCCTTGTTCTTCTCGCGCAGGATTTCCATCTGGCGTTCCTGCAGCGACACGGCGCGGTGGCTGTGCGGGCTGGTCAGCTGCACCGCGGCCAGCAGCTCGGCGTGTTCTTCGAAGAATTCGGGGTGGCTCTGCAGGTAGGCGGCAACGTCTTGGGCGTTCATGGGGCGTGGACCGGTAGAGGTAAAGTGGGTGGCAGTTTAGCAAAGGGGACCGGCGGCACAGCCGCGGCCCCCTTTTTACAGGCTGCGCTAGTGTCCTGTTCCGCAAGTAACTTGCCAAAATTTCATGGCAAGGTATTTGCAGAACAGGACACTAGGTCTGGATCAGCCGCTTCTGCCGCGAAATGCTCATCAGAATGCCGATGCCCGCGCCCAGCGTCACCAGCGCGGTGCCGCCATAGCTCATCAGCGGCAGCGGCACGCCCACCACTGGCAGGATGCCGCTGACCATGCCCATGTTGACGAAGGCATAGGTGAAGAAGATCAGCGTGATCGATCCCGCCAGCAGCCGCGAGAACAGCGTCGGCGCATTGGCCGCGATAAACAGGCCGCGGAAGATCAGCAGCAGGTACAGCACCAGCAGCACCGCATTGCCGATCAGGCCGAACTCTTCCGAGTACACCGCGAAGATAAAGTCGGTGTGCTTTTCCGGGATGAATTCCAGGTGCGTCTGCGTGCCCTTGAGCCAGCCCTTGCCTTCGACCCCGCCGGAGCCGATGGCAATGATCGACTGGATCGTGTGGAAGCCCTTGCCGAGCGGATCGCTGGTGGGGTCCAGCAGCGTGCAGACGCGGTGCTGCTGGTAGTCGTGCAGCACCGGCCAGTTCACGCCCGGCGCGCACATATCGTTCTGGAACGTGATCAGCAGCGTGATCGCTACCACCAGCAGCCCCAGCAGCGGCAGGATCAGCCGCCACGACAGGCCGGCGAAGTAGATCACGTACACGCCCGCGGCCATCACCAGCAGTGCCGTGCCCAGGTCAGGCTGCTTGGCGATCAGGCCGACCGGGATCAGCAGCAGCCCCAGCGCCACCACGAAGTCGAACCACTTGATCACGCCCTCGCGCTTCTGGAAATACCAGGCCAGCATCAGCGGCATCGAGATCTTCATGATCTCGGACGGCTGGATCACCATGCCGACATAGAGCCAGCGGCGCGCGCCCTTGCGGATCAGGCCGAACATGGCCACCGCGATCAGCAGCGCCACCCCGACCGTGTAGATCGGCACCGCCACCCGCATCAGCGTCTGCGTGGGCAGGTAGGCGATCACGATCATCACCACATAAGACAGCAGGATATTGCGCAGCTGGTCCTCGACCCGGCCCGGCATGTCAATGGCGGCCGAGTACAGCGCCACGATGCCGGTGGCGAACAGCAGGAAGACGATCAGCGAGAGTGGTTTGTCAAAACCGGTCAGCGCGGTCTTGATCAGGGACAGGACGCGGCGTCGATCCATGCGCGTCTCCTTCAGCGAGTGGCGTCGGCACCGCTGGCTGCCTTGGCAGCCACGGGCTTGACGCGTGGTTTGGGCGCGGGCGCCTTGGCCGGCACGACCGGCGCGGAAGCCGGCGGCGGCACCTTCGGCTTGCTGTGGCCCAGCGCCTGCAGCATGCGTTCATCCAGCGTCTGCACGGCCGAGGCCGGTGCGATCGCGGCCGGGTCCAGCGCCGCCGCGATCGCGTCAGACGCCCCGGCACGCGCGCCCGACGCCGCGGCGACCGCGCTGGCGGCCGCGCCGCTGGCCGGTGCGCTGCCGCTCGACATCACCGTGGCGCTGGCAATGCTGGCGGTCTGGCCGGTGGTGAACACGCTCGGCGTAGCCACCGGCGGGCGGCCCGCCATGCGCTCGGCTTCCGGCGGCGCGATCGCCTCCAGCTCCGCAGGCCATTTGCCGGTCAGGTAGTAATCCATCACCTTGCGCGCGATCGGCGCGGCCACCGCCGCCCCGAAGCCGGCGTTCTCGACGATCAGCGCAATCGCGATCCTGGGGTTGTCCGCGGGCGCGAAGGCCGTGTACAGCGAGTGGTCGCGCTTGCGCTCGTCCAGCGCGTGGTGGTTGTACTTCTCGCCCTTGGCCAGGCTGTAGGTCTGCGCCGTGCCGGTCTTGCCCGCCGACTCATAGGCGGCGCCGGCAAACACGCGCGCGGCCGTGCCGGAATGCGTCACCGCCACCATGGCGCGCTTGATCACGTTGATGTCGGCCTGCTTGAGCGGGATCGTGTAGCTTTCCTTGGGCACGGTCAGCGTGCGCTTGCGCGTGACCGCGTCCTCCACGGCCTTGACCAGGTGGGGCTTCATCACCTTGCCGTCGTTGACGATGACCGAGGTGGCCTGCGCCAGCTGCAGGATGGTGAAGCTGTTGTAGCCCTGGCCGATGCCCAGCGAGATGGTCTCGCCGTCGTACCACCTCTGCTGCTCGGGCTTGCGGTATGCCTTGCGCTTCCAGTCGGTGGACGGCAGGATGCCGCGGCTTTCGCCCTCGATGTCGATGCCCGTGATCTGGCCGAAGCCCAGCGGCTTCATGAAGTCATGGATGCCGTTGACGCCCATGTCGCGCGCCAGCGCGTAGTAGTAGGTGTCGCACGAATGCACGATCGAGCTGTGCATGTCGACCCAGCCATGGCCGCCCGGCTTGTCGTCGCGGAAGGTATGGTTGCCCAGCGTGAAGAAGCCGGGGTCGGACATGCCCCAGGCCGCGGTGCGCTTGCCGGTGGTCAGCGCGGCCAGCGCCATGAACGGCTTGTAGGTCGAGCCCGGCGGGTAGGTGCCGCGCAGCGGGCGGTTCAGCAGTGGCTTGTCGGGCGAGTTGTTGAGCTCGTTCCAGGTATTGGTGTCGATGCCTTCGACGAACAGGTTGGGGTCGTAGGTCGGCTTGGAGACAAAGGCCAGGATGTCGCCGGTGGACGGCTCGATCGCCACCAGTGCGCCGCGGCGGTTGCCGTAGAGCGCCTCGGCCAGCTGCTGCAGGCGGATGTCCAGCGACAGGATCAGGTTGTTGCCAGGCGTGGCGGGTGAGGTCGACAGCGTGCGGATGGGGCGCCCGCCCGCGCTCACTTCCACTTCCTCGAAACCGGTCAGGCCGTGCAGCTCGCTCTCGTAGCTCTGCTCCAGGCCGATCTTGCCGATGTAATTGGTGCCCTTGTAGTTGTCGGCATCCTTGCGCGGATCGTATTTGGCGCCGTCGGCATCGTTGGCCTCGTCCATGGCCTCGATGCGTTCCTGGTCGCGCTGCGAGATGCGGCCCAGGTAGCCGACCACGTGCGAAGCCGATTCGCCCAGCGGGTACTGCCGGAACAGCCGCGCGCGCACATCCACGCCCGGGAAGCGGAAGCGCTGCGCTGAGAAGCGCGCCACTTCCTCGTCGCTCAGCTGGCTGCGGATCGGCAGGCTTTCAAAGCTGCGCGATTCTTCCATCAGCCGCTTGAAGCGGCGCCGGTCGCGCGGCTGGATATCCACCAGGCCTGACAGGCTCTCGATGGTGTTGTCCAGCGTATCGGTCAGCTTGGACGGCGTGATCTCCAGCGTGTACGCCGAATAATTGCGCGCCAGCACGATCCCGTTGCGGTCCATGATGATGCCGCGGTTGGGCTCGATCGGCGCCACCGAGATGCGGTTGTCCTCGGCCTTGGCCGAGTACTGGTCATGCTTGTACCACTGCAGCCACAGGAAGCGCGTGAACAGCAGGCCAAAGCAGATCACCGTGAACAGGGCCGCGGCCGCCACGCGGATGCGGAAGCGGCCGATTTCCAGTTCGACGTTGCGGATTTCGGTCATGGTACTGCGTTGGCCAGGGATGAGCGTTTAGGTGCGGTCAGGTGCGTGCGGCGTCAGATCGGACGGGTCTCGTCGACATCGCTCGAACGGCGCTGCGGCGCCAGCAGCAGGCTGGTGGCCAGCGGCCACAGCAGCGCCTCGATCGCCGGTGCCAGCAGCAGATGCCAGCCCGGCAGCGGCGCGCCCATGGCCAGCCGGATCAGCACCGGCACCGCGTGCACGATGAACAGCAGCGGCAGCACGTGCAGCGCCTGGGTATAGACGGTGAACCACAGCACGCGGCGGTGGATGGTGATGGCAAAGTAGGCCAGCAGAGTGTAGGCCAGCGCGTGCTCGCCCAGCAGCCGGGCATCGTGCACGTCCATCAGCAGGCCCAGCAGGAAGGCCACGCCCATGCCCACCTTGCGCGGCTGGTGGATGTTCCAGAACACCAGCACCAGCGCCACCATGTCGGGGACCCACAGCGTGGTGCCCCAGGGCATCAGGTTGAACAGGAACGCCAGCACGAAGCTGAAGGCGATAAAGGCGGGATTGACCGGCCGCAGCAGGTATTGGGGATTGGTCACCGTGGTGCCTCCTTGGCGGGCGCGGCCTTGGCAGCCGCTGCGCTATCGGCGGCAGCGCGTGCCGCAGCGGACTTGGCGCCCTTGACCGGCGCCTCCGGCTTGGCCTCGACCGTTTCCCGCGCGGGAATGGCCGCGTCGTAGCGCACCACCAGCAGCAGGCGGTGCGCGCGCACGCCGGCCACCGGCTCGCAGTACACGCGCGAGAACGCGGTATCGGCCTTGCGCTCGATATGGACGATCTTTGCCACCGGCAGGCCCGGCGGGTAGGTGCCGTCCAGGCCCGAGGTCACCAGCAGGTCGCCCTGCTGCAGGTCGGCGGCGGCGGCCATGAAGCGCAGGTCCAGCTGGCCCGCGCGCGCGCCGCCGAAGGCCACGCTGCGCAGCCCGTTGCGCACCACCTGCACGGGGATGGCCTGGTCCTTGTCGGTGAGCAGCGTCACCTCGGACTGGAACGGCGACACGCGCGTGACCTGCCCCACCACGCCGCGCTCGTCGATCACCGGGTAGCCGGCGCGCAGGCCGTGCTGGCTACCCTTGTCGATCACGATGCGCTGGGTGTAGGGATCGCGCGCGTCATACAGGATCTCGGCGGCCGTTACCGGCGTGGCCGACTGCTGCGCCAGCCCGAGCAGCTTGCGCAACTGGTTGTTCTCGGACTCCAGCTGCGCCTGGCGCACCGAGGCCTGGGCCTGCTGCACGGCGTTCTGGCGCAGTTCGCGGTTTTCGGTGGCGAGCATCGCCGACGACTGCGCATAGTCGAACATCGTGCGCAGCGCGTCGCGCGGCGTCAGCACCAGGCGTTCGACCGGCATCAGCACGGTGGCGGCAACCTGCCGGCCCACGCTGAGCGCGTCGAAACGGGCATCGACCACCAGCAGCGCCAGCGCGATACCCACGTACAGGACCAGCCTGGCGACAGCCGAGGTGCCTTGCTTGAAGAGCGGCGGAGGGGAGTAATCCATTTACCCGAACAAAGGCCGAAGCCCACGCGGAAACGCCCCGCCGCCCGCCGTGCCGCGCCCGGGTCCCTTGCGGGGACGGGAGCGGCAAGGCCGGGCGGCGGGAACTGCCAGGGCCTGGCCCCGGCGGATGAGGCGCCGCGACGCCGCCCTGATCGCTGGATCCGGCAGGCCGCGCATCGCCACGTGAGCGTCCTTCTTACTCGTAGGAGAAGATGCTGCCGAGCTTGTCCATGCGTTCCAGTGCCATGCCGGAGCCGCGCACCACGCAGGTCAGCGGGTCTTCGGCCACCAGCACCGGCAGGCCGGTTTCTTCCGCCAGCAGGCGGTCCAGGTCGCGCAGCAGCGCACCACCGCCGGTCAGCATCATGCCGCGTTCGGCGATGTCGGCGCCCAGTTCGGGCGGGGTCTGTTCCAGTGCGATCTTCACCGCCGACACGATCTGGTTCAGCGGATCGGTCAGGGCTTCGAGGATTTCATTGGACGACACGGTGAAGGCGCGCGGGATGCCTTCGGACAGGTTGCGGCCCTTGACTTCCATCTCGCGGACTTCGGAGCCCGGGAAGGCCGAGCCGATTTCCTTCTTGATCGCTTCAGCGGTCTGTTCGCCGATCAGCATGCCGTAGTTGCGGCGGATGTAGTTGACGATGGCCTCGTCGAACTTGTCGCCGCCCACGCGCACCGAACCCTTGTAGACCATGCCGCCCAGCGAGATGATGCCCACCTCGGTGGTGCCGCCGCCGATATCCACCACCATCGAGCCCGACGGCTCGGACACCGGCAGGCCGGCGCCGATCGCGGCCGACATCGGCTCCTCGATCAGGTAGACCTGGCTGGCACCGGCGCCCAGCGCCGATTCGCGGATGGCGCGGCGCTCGACCTGGGTCGAGCCGCACGGCACGCAGATGATGATGCGCGGGCTCGGGCGCAGCAGCTTGCTGTCGTGCACCATCTTGATGAATTGCTTGAGCATCTGCTCGGTCACGGTGAAGTCGGCGATCACGCCGTCCTTCATCGGGCGGATCGCCTCGATATTGCCCGGCACCTTGCCCAGCATCTGCTTGGCTTCCTTGCCCACCGCCGTGATGGTCTTCTTGGCGTTGGGGCCGCCTTCCTGGCGGATCGCGACGACCGAGGGCTCGTCCAGCACGATGCCCTTGTCGCGCATGTAGATCAGCGTGTTGGCGGTGCCGAGGTCGATCGCCAGGTCGTTGGAGAAGTAGCTGCGGAGAAATCCGAACATCAGGAATCCTGTCTGTGGTGGTGTTCGCGGGTAGGCGAAGCGGCCGGCACCGCGAACGGCCCGGCCACGAAATACGTTGTGTTGAATACGGAATGGTTCCCGGCTTCCCGGTCCGCCCGCCGTCCGGCACGGGGCTGCCCGGGCCGGGATGGAATGGGAACGGCAATCGCCGGCGCACCGCGCGCGCCGGCCCTACGGGAACCTTTGATTAGACCCCGCGGAAAAGTTCGCGGAAATGTGCAGGCACCGGCGCACCATATCGAATCACTGCGACATGCGCTGGCCGGCTGCAGAGGCCTAATCAGAGGACCCAGGTCCGCCCTTCGGGCGCCTGAGGATGCCAGGCGCAGGCGCGCCTGCCAGCGGCCGGCTTGCGGCCATGTGGCGTAAGCGTTGCCAAGGGTCGGTAACTCGCAATGATACCTTATAATTCCTGCTGCTTCGGGCGTTTACAGCCTGAAAATACCTGTAATTCCGACGACTCCGGGGCGCCACTCCGGCGCCCCCGGTCAGGCCATGGGCCGTGCGACGCAGCCGCCCCATGAGCCAGCCGCCGGCGCAGCCCGTGCCCCCCGCATCCGAGCATCCGAACCACCACGCCATGGCCCTCGCTCTATCCGACGTCAAGCGCATCGCCCACCTGGCCCGCATCGAAACCAGCGATGACGAGGCCGCCCAGACGCTTGCGCAGCTGAACAACTTTTTCTCGCTGGTCGAGCAGATGCAGGCGGTCGACACCACCGGCATCGAGCCGCTGGCCCACCCGCTGTCTGCCGTGCGCGACATGGTCCAGCGCCTGCGCGAGGACGTGGTCACCGAATCCGACCGCCGCGCCGACTACCAGCGCCCCGCGCCGGCCACCGAAGACGGCCTGTACCTGGTGCCCAAGGTCATCGAATGACCGCCGCCCGGCCCGGACCCGACGCACCCGTGCATGCCTGTCCGGCGCCGGCCACCCGCCAGTACGCCACCCCTGATGCCAACCGACTGTCATGCCCTTTTCCGCTGATTCCGTGACCTCCCTGCGCCAGCTAGCCGATGCGCTGGCCGCGCGCTCCGTCTCCGCCGAGGAACTCGCACGCGAGTACCTGGCCCGCATCGAGCAGGCCGCCGCGCTCAACGCGTTTATCCACGTCGATGCCGAGCGGACCCTGGCGCAGGCGCGCGCCGCCGACGAGCGCCGCGCCCGCGGCGAGGCCGCGCCGCTGACCGGCGTGCCGATCGCGCACAAGGATGTGTTCGTCACGCGCGGCTGGCGTGCCACCGCCGGCTCGAAGATGCTGGCCAACTATGAAAGCCCGTTCGACGCCACCGTGGTCGAGCGCATGGCCGCGGCCGGCATGGTCACGCTGGGCAAGACCAATATGGACGAGTTCGCGATGGGCTCGTCCAACGAGAACTCGCATTTCGGCCCGGTGCGCAACCCCTGGGACACCAGCCGCGTGCCCGGCGGCTCGTCGGGCGGCTCGGCCGCGGCCGTGGCCGCCGGCCTGGCCCCCGCCGCCACCGGCACCGACACCGGCGGCTCGATCCGCCAGCCGTCGTCGTTCTCCGGCATCACCGGGATCAAGCCGACCTATGGCCGCGTGTCGCGCTACGGCATGATCGCCTTCGCCTCGTCGCTGGACCAGGCCGGCCCGATGGCCCATAGCGCCGAAGACTGCGCGCTGCTGCTCAACGCCATGGCCGGCTTCGACCCCAGGGACTCCACCAGCATCACACCCGCGCAGGGCGGCGTGGACGAGGACTACACCCGCCTGCTGGGCCAGCCGCGCGCCGGCGCCACTGCCGAGCGCCCGCTCGCAGGCCTGCGCATCGGCCTGCCGAAGGAATACTTCGGCAAGGGCCTGTCGGCCGACGTCGAGCAGGCCGTGCGCGCCGCGCTGGCCGAGTATGAAAAGCTGGGCGCCACGCTGGTCGAGGTGACGCTGCCCAAGACCGAGCTGTCGATCCCGGTGTACTACGTGATCGCGCCGGCCGAGGCCTCGTCCAACCTGTCGCGCTTTGACGGCGTGCGCTATGGCCACCGCGCGGCCGAATACCGCGACCTGCTCGACATGTACAAGAAGAGCCGCGCCGAAGGCTTCGGCGCCGAGGTCAAGCGCCGCATCATGGTCGGCACCTATGTGCTGTCGCATGGCTACTACGACGCCTACTACCTGCAGGCGCAGAAGATCCGCCGCATCATCGCCGACGACTTCCAGCGCGCCTTCGCCCAGTGCGACGTGATCATGGGGCCGGTGGCGCCGACGGTGGCGTGGAAACTGGGCGAGAAGACCTCGGACCCGGTGCAGATGTACCTGGCCGACATCTTCACGCTGTCCACCAGCCTGGCCGGCCTGCCCGGCATGAGCGTGCCGTGCGGCTTCGGCGAGGCCGGCATGCCGGTGGGCCTGCAGCTGATCGGCAACTACTTCGACGAGGCGCGCCTGCTGCAGACCGCGCACGCGTTCCAGCAGGCGACCGACTGGCACCTGCGCCGTCCCGGCAAGGCATGAACATGACCGCGCGCTCCCCGCTGACCCTGCGCCTGATGGCCGCGGCCGCGCTCGCCGCGGCGGTGGCCGGCTGCATCCCGCTGCCGGGCGGGCTGGGCCGGCCCGCTCCAATCGCCAGCCGCGACATCGACCTGGCCGGCGACTGCCGCCGCACCGAGGAAGACGGCTTCCGCGAAGACGCCCAGCTGCGCGTGTCGGACAACAGCGTGCAGCAGCTGTCGTGGAAGCTGTGGGTAGGCAAGCGCGGCTCGTGCAGCTTCAACCTCGCTGACTTCCGCCAGGTCCAGAAGAAGCCGCATATCGAGCTGCGCGCCAATGACGGCAGCGGCTGCAAGCTGATGGTCTGGCAGGACCCGCGCCGCGTTACGCTGGCGCACGCCAACTGCCAGCAGCGCTGCACCCCCGGCATCTACGAAGAAGCCTGGCCCGTGATGTTCGAGCCAGGCAGCGGCGCCTGCGCCCGCACGCGCTGAAGCCACCGAAGCCGGCCATGACCCACGCACCCGCCACCCCGCAACGCCCGCCGCGCACCGCCCGTCCGGCGGTGGCGGTGCTGCGCGCCGCGGTGGCACTGGGGCTGGGCGCATGGCTGGCCGGCGCATCCGCGCATACACCGGAACTGCCCGCGCCCGCGCTGGCGCAGCCGGCGCCGCTGACGCCCGCCGGCGTGCTGGCGCCGAATGCGGTGAGCCGGGCCGCGCCAGGATCCGCGGCCACGGCACCCATGCCGGCGCAGCGTGTCCAGCTGCGCGGCGATGCGGCCACGCCCGCGCTCACCGCCTACTGGTTCCTGCCGCGCGAGGGCGCCACCCCGCGCGCGCTGCCGGTGGTGGTGGCGTTGCACGGCTGCGGCGGCCTGCTATCCGCGCGCCCCGCGCGCGCGGCGGGTGCCGCCGGAACCGCCCAGGCGGACGTTTCCGGACTGCTGCAGCAACGCTACCGCGAATACGCGCACTGGCTGAACGAGCGCGGCTATGCCGTGCTGATGCCCGACAGCTTCAGCGCGCGCGGCAGGCCCCACGGCATCTGCTCCGAACCCATCGACGCGCGCGGCATCGACGACCGTACGCGCCGCGCCGATGCGCTGGCCGCGCTGCGCTGGGTGGCGCAGCAGCCGGCGGTCGATACCGCGCGCATCGTGCTGCTGGGCTGGTCCAACGGCGCGCAGGCGGTGCTGGCCACCGTCGATGCCAGCCGCCCGTGGCCGGCCGGCACGCCCCAGGTGGAGCGCGCGGTGGCGTTCTACCCGGGCTGCAAGCGCGCCGTGCAGCAGCACAACTTCCGCCTGCGCGCGCCGATGCTGCTGATGATCGGCGGCGCCGACGACTGGACCCCCGCCACCCGCTGCGCCATGCTGCAGAGCGCGGTGCTGGCGCGCCAGCCGGGCGCGCGCTTCCGGCTGGAGATCTACCCGGGCGCCTATCACGGCTTCGACGGCACCAGCGAGCTGCATATGCGCCGCGACGTGCCGGCGGGCATGCGCAAGACCCAGGGCGTCACCGTCGGCGGCGATGCGGTGGCCCGCGTGGCCGCGCTGGCCCAGCTCGACTCATGGCTTGCCAGCCCCGACCCCTGACGGCCGGGGCAAGACCAGACTGAACCCGGGGCGGCTGCGCCGCTCCACCGCTACAGACAGAACCGAAAGAACCGAACAGGAATACCGCCATGCAATGGGAAGTGGTGATCGGCCTCGAAACGCACGCTCAGCTTTCGACGGCCTCCAAGATTTTTTCCGGCACCTCCACCGCCTTCGGGGCCGAGGCCAACACGCAGGCCTCGCCGGTGGACCTGGCTCTGCCGGGCGTGCTGCCGGTGCTCAACAAGGGCGCGGTCGAGCGCGCCATCCAGTTCGGCCTGGCGATCGGCGCCACTATCGCGCCGCGCAGCGTCTTTGCGCGCAAGAACTACTTCTACCCCGACCTGCCCAAGGGCTACCAGATCAGCCAGTATGAGATCCCGGTGGTACAGGGCGGCACCATCACCATCCAGGTCGAAGGCAAGAAGGGCGAGTTCTACGAAAAGACCGTCAACCTGACCCGCGCCCACCTGGAAGAAGACGCGGGCAAGTCCCTGCACGAAGACTTTGCCGGCATGACCGGCATCGACCTGAACCGCGCCGGCACCCCGCTGCTGGAAATCGTCACCGAGCCCGACATGCGCAGCGCCGCCGAAGCCGTGGCCTACGCCAAGGCGCTGCACTCGCTGGTGGTGTGGCTGGGCATCTGCGATGGCAACATGCAGGAAGGCAGCTTCCGCTGCGACGCCAACGTGTCGGTGCGCCCGCTCGGCCAGAAGGAATTCGGCACCCGCCGCGAGATCAAGAACCTGAACTCGTTCCGCTTCCTGCAGCAGGCCATCGAGTACGAAGTGCAGTGGCAGATCGCCGAGATCGAGGACGGCCGCAAGATCCAGCAGGCCACCGTGCTGTTCGACCCGGAAACGGGCGAAACGCGCGCCATGCGCACCAAGGAAGACGCGCACGATTACCGCTACTTTCCCGACCCCGACCTGATGCCGCTGGAAATCGACGCGAGCTGGGTCGAGCGCGTGCGCGGCGAGCTGCCGGAACTGCCGGCGGCGATGCAGGCGCGCTTTGTCTCGCAGTACGGCCTGTCGGCCTATGACGCCACCACGCTGACCGCGACCAAGGCCTTCGCCGCCTACTACGAGGCCGTGGTGGCCGACGCCGGCGCCGCCAACGCCAAGCCCGCGGCCAACTGGCTGATGGGCGACGTGGCCTCGCAGCTGAACCGCGAAGGCATCGCCATCGACGCCGCACCGGTCACGCCGGCGCAACTGGCCAGGCTGCTCGCGCGCATCGCCGACGGCACGGTATCGAACAACACCGCCAAGAAGGACGTGTTCCCGGCGATGTGGGCCGGCGAGCACGGCGGCGATGCCGACACCATCATCGCGGCCAAGGGGCTGAAGCAGATGTCCGACACCGGCGAGCTGGAGAAGATCATCGACGACGTGCTGGCCGCCAACGCCAAGTCGGTCGAGGAATTCCGCGCGGGCAAGGAGAAGGCGTTCAATGCGCTGGTCGGGCAGGCGATGAAGGCGACCAAGGGCAAGGCCAATCCGGCGCAGGTGAATGAGCTGCTGAAGAAAAAACTGGGGTAAGGGCTGGCTGACAGGGCCAGCGAACCGCTGCGGCAGGCGTATCCTACTGGCCTGCTCTAAAAGTCAGGAGATCCCCATGAGCTGGTCCGCCCATCAATACGTCGCCTTCGAAGACGAACGCACCCGCCCGGTCCGCGACCTGGTGGCTGCCATCCCCAATGAGATCGCGCGCAGCGCGGTGGATATCGGCTGCGGGCCGGGCAACTCCACCGAGGTGCTGCTGGCGCGCTATGCGGGGGCGTCGGTGACCGGGCTGGACAGCTCGCAGGACATGGTCGACGCGGCGCGCAAGCGCCTGCCCGAGGTGCAGTTCCGCGTGGCCGACATCGGCACCTGGGACGAGGCCGGGCCCTATGACGTGATCCTGGCCAATGCCGTGCTGCAGTGGCTGCCTGACCACGCCAGCCTGTTCCCGGCACTGGTATCCAGGCTCGCCCCCGGCGGCACGCTGGCCGTGCAGATGCCGGACAACCTGGAAGAACCCGCGCACCGGCTGATGCGCCAGGTGGCGGCGGAAGGCCCGTGGGCAGAAAAGCTCGCCGGCGCCAGCAAGGCCCGCGCCGAGCGCGCCCCGGCGCAGTGGTACTACGAGCTGCTGCGCCCGCTGTGCCAGCGCGTGGACGTATGGCTGACCACGTACCACCATCCGCTGGCGGGCGGCCCGGCCGCGGTGGTGGAGTGGTTCAAGGGCAGCGGCCTGCGCCCCTTCCTGCAGCCGCTGGACGAGGCCGAGCGCGCCGCCTACCTGGCGCGCTACCAGACCGAGATTGCCAAGGCGTACCCGGCGCTGCCGGACGGGTCGGTGCTGCTGCCGTTCCCGCGCCTGTTTATCGTCGCGACGCGCTGAGGCCCTACGCCGGCTTGTGGCACACCGCTTCGATGTTGTGCCCGTCCGGGTCCAGCACGAAGGCGCCGTAGTAGTTGGGGTGGTAGTGCGCGCGGATGCCCGGCGCGCCGTTGTCGCGCCCGCCCGCGGCCAGCGCCGCGCGATGGAAGGCATCGACGGTCTCGCGGCTGTCCACGCGGAAGGCCACGTGCAGCGGCGGCTGGTTGGGCGTGCCGCGGTGGATCCAGAAGTCGGGTTGCCCCGGCGGGCCGAAGCCTGCGACATCGGTGCTGCCGGTGACGCTGGCCGGGAATTCCTTGTCCAGCACATAGCCGATGGCGCCCAGCGCCGCCTGGTAGAAGGCACGGCTCTTGCCGTAGTCGCTGACGCTTACGCCGGTGTGGTCGATCATGGGTCGCTTCCTTTCAACGGTGGGAGGGGGCTCAGGCCAGGTCCAGCACGCTCATGGTGGCGTTCAGGCGGCTGACCAGCACCGATTCACCGTGGAGGTCGGCAAAGACATCCGCCTCCACCACGATGATCGAACGGCCGGACTTGAGCACATCGGCACGGCAGCGCAGCCGTTCGCTGCGCACGGCCCTGAGCAGGTTGATCTTGAACTCCGCGGTGACCACGTGCTGGCCTGCCTCCAGGATGGTGGATGCCGCCGCGCCCGCGGTGTGGTCTGCGATGGTGGCCTGCACGCCCGCATGGACGATGCCGCCGTGCTGCAGGTGGCGCGGCGCAATGTCCAGCGTGGATTCGCACCAGCCGGGCCCGCAGTCCGCCAGCGTGATGCCGACATCGTTGACAAAGGCGGCCTGGCGAAAGCCCGCCTCGATGGTGTCGCGCAGCAGAAGCCGTTCCTGTTCAGTGGTCATGGCTGTTCCTTGTCGGGTCCCTGCATCACCGGGATGTGCGCATTGCAGCGTGAAGGCGCGGGGCTGTCAACCATCCATGCGCCTGTTACGCCGCGCGGAAGCGGGCCGGCGTGCTGTCGCCTACACTGGAAGCATCCGCGACCCGCGTGCGCGCCTGAGCGCATGCAGCCCGCAATGATCGCCGACACCCATCCCCCCACACTGCGCCGCAAGACGCGCCCCGCCGCGGCCTTTGCCGCGCTGACGCAGGCAAGCCTGGCGCGCATCGAAGCGAGCCTGGCCCAGTTGCTGCGCCGCGACGAGCCCGAAGACCTGCACGCGCTGCGCGTGGCGGTGCGCCATGCGCGCGCGGTGCTGTGGGCGCTGGGGCCGTCGTTGCCGCGGCAGGAGCGCGATCGCTGGAAGCATGACCTGCGCATGCTGGCGCGCGCCACCAGCGACGTGCGCGACTGGGATGTATTCCTGGCCGAAACCATTGCACCGGCGCGCAAACTGGAACCTGACGATACCGTGCTGTCGGCCATCGCCGATACCGCCCGGGAGCGCCGCGACACCGCGCGGCAAACCATGCTGGCGGCCCTGGCCGGCTACCGTGACTGGCCGCTGCCCGCGCTGCATCGCGACCTGGCGCACCTGGCCCACCTGGCCGCCCGCGCCCGCAGTGACGGTGGCCGCCTCGGGCCCCTTGCGCGCAAGCGCGTGCGCCGCGGCCGCAAGCGCCTGCGCGCGCTGGCAAAGGCTGCACGCCGCGGCGATCCCCGCGCGGTGCATGAGCAGCGCATCGCCGGCAAGCGACTGCGCTATGTGATCGAGGCATTCGAGCCGGTGCTGCCCTCCCGCTACACCAGGGACCTGCATCGCAAGCTGGTCAAAGGGCAGGCGAAGCTCGGCCGCTTTGTCGACGGCATCGTCGCGCGCCGGCTGCTGGCCGAATGCCTGCAGGCGCAGGCAATGCCGGACGAGGCGCCGCGGCCGCTGCCCGGCGCCGGCTGACCACCCCGCCCGCCACGGCGGCCTGCCCACCGCGTGCCACGCCAACTGCACCCGATCTGCGACAATACCGCCATGACTGCTCCCCAGGTTCCCATTGCCGCCATCGCCACCGCGCCCGGACGCGGCGGCATCGGCGTGGTGCGTGTGTCGGGCCCCGATGTCGGCCCGGTGATGCGCGCCGTCTGCGGCCAGGCGCTGAAGCCGCGCCACGCCACCTACCTGCCGTTCCTCGATGGCCATGGCAAGGTCATCGACCACGGCCTGGCGCTGTATTTCCCGGCGCCCAATTCCTATACCGGCGAGGAAGTGCTCGAGCTGCAGGGCCACGGCGGCCCGGTGGTGATGCAGATGCTGCTGACACGCTGCCTGCAAGCGGGCGACGGCATCGGCCTGCGCCTGGCAGAGCCCGGCGAGTTCACGCGGCGCGCCTTCCTCAACGACAAGCTCGACCTGGCCCAGGCCGAGGCCGTGGCCGACCTGATCGAAGCCAGCACCGAGGCCGCGGCGCGCTCGGCGGCGCGTTCAATGGAGGGCGAATTCTCCAACGCTATCCGCCAGCTTGTGGATAAGGTCATCCACCTGCGCATGCTGGTCGAAGCCACGCTGGACTTCCCCGAAGAAGAGATCGATTTCCTGGAGCAGTCCGACGCGCGCGGCCAGCTTGCCACCATCCGCACCGAACTTGGCGGCGTGCTGGCGCAGGCGCGCCAGGGCGCGCTGCTGCGCGAGGGCCTGTCGGTGGTGCTGGCGGGCCAGCCCAACGTGGGCAAGTCGTCGCTGCTGAACGCGCTGGCCGGCGCGGAGCTGGCCATCGTCACGCCCATCGCCGGCACCACGCGCGACCGCGTGCGCGAGACCATCCAGATCGACGGCATCCCGCTGCATATCATCGACACCGCCGGCCTGCGCGAGCACGCCGCCGACGAAGTCGAGCGCATCGGCATCGAACGCACCTGGGACGCCATCCGCCGCGCCGACATCGTGCTGCACCTGGTCGACGCCACCGACTACCTGCGCCATGGCCTGTCGGAGACTGACGACGCCATCGACGACCAGCTCAGCGGCCAGCTGCCGCCGGGCTCGCCGATCGTGCGCATCGTCAACAAGATCGACAAGGCGCCCGCGGTCGGCGATGTCATCTTCGGCGGCAACCGCCCGCACGTGGTCGCCGCCAACGGCCCCAACCCGACCGAGATCTGGATCTCGGCGCGCACCGGAGCCGGCATTGAACTGCTGCGCCGCGAGCTGCTGCGGCTGGTGGGCTGGCAGTCAGGCAATGAAGGCAACTTCCTGGCGCGCGAGCGGCACCTGACGGCGCTGCGGAATGCGCAATCGCACCTGGATATCGCAGCCGAGCAGGCCGAGCACCAGGCGCAGGCGCTGGACCTGTTTGCCGAAGAGCTGCGGCTGGCGCAGGATTGCCTGAACAGCATTACGGGTGAGTTCACCAGTGATGATCTGCTGGGGACGATCTTTACGCGGTTCTGCATCGGCAAGTGATACCCGCAGGCGCAGCCCCATGTCGCTGCGCGGAAAGACACCGGAAAGTAAACTGCAAGCCACTCGCTGACATGCCCGCGCCAGCCCGTCGGCGCCTCTCCCGCCATGCGTCTGACCCTCATCACCTTCGGTACCCAGGGCGACTGCCGCCCCATCGTCTCGCTGGGCCTCGGCCTGCGCGCCGCCGGCCATGACGTGCTGATGCTGGGCGAACGCTCGGCAGCCACGCTCGCGGCAGAGCACGGCCTCGCCTTTGCACCGATGGCAGGCGACATCAAGCAGACGCTGGCGCCGGGCGGCGCGCTGCACAAGCTGATGACCGAAGGCGGCAACGTCGCCGAGGCCACGCGGGCATTCGGGCGCATTGCCGAGGACAACACCGAGGCGTGGATGTCGCAACTGGCGCAGGCCGCGCGCGCTGCCGACGGCATCGTGTTCTCGGGGCTGACGGCGTATGTGGCGCTGTCGGTGGGCGAGCAGTTGGGCAAGCCGGTGATCGGCGCAGGCATGTTCCCGATCTCGCCGACGCGGGCCTTTCCGTCCGCGCTGCTGCCGCCGTTCAGGATGCCGGGGTGGGCCAATCGCGCCAGCCACCACGTGATCAACTTCGTGCTGTGGCGCATGTTCCGTAGCGCGACCAATGCTGCGCGCTCCAGGCTGTTCGGCGCGTCGGCGCGCAAGGCGATGTGGGCGGACTTTCCGACGCTGTACGCGATCTCGCCGCAACTGGTCCCGCGTCCGCATGACTGGCATGACGACTGGCTGGTGAGCGGCGCGTGGACCATGCCGCCGCAGCCGGACTGGCAACCGGACGCGCCGCTGCGCGACTTCCTGGCGGCCGGCGAGGCGCCGCTCTATATCGGCTTTGGCAGCATGGCGGGCTTTGACCGGCACAAGGTGGTGACGGCGCTGGTGCAGGCGGCCGATGGCCGGCGCGCGCTGTTCTATCCGGGCTGGAGCGGCATCGACGTGGCGGCGTTGCCATCCAACTTCCACGTGGTGGGCGCCACCCCGCATGACTGGCTGTTGCCGCGCGTGTCGGCGGCAATCCATCACGGCGGTGCGGGCACCACGCATGCGGCCGCGGCGGCGGGCGTGCCGGCGATCGTGCTGCCGTTTGCGGGCGACCAGTTCTTCTGGGCGGGCCGGCTGGCGGCGCTGGGCGTGGCGCCGCGTCATGTCGCCGGGCACAAGATCGACGCGCCGCGGCTGGCGTCGATGATCGCCTTTACCGAGCAACCGGCCACGCGCGAACGGGCCGCCAGGCTGGGCCGCGCGATGGCCGCCGAACGCGGCGTCGACCATGCCGTGGCGGCGATTGAGCGCTTTTGCGGCAGGCAGGGCGCATAATCCCGTTCCGCCTTTCGCATTCACTGACGCAGGACCTTCCGATGTTGAACCGTACCCAGCAAATCCTTATTGCCATCGTCGCCGTGGCTGTCCTTGGCATGTTGTGGTTTGCCGGCAATGACCGCCGCGGCGATGTCGGCGGTGCCGCGCCCGAAACGCAGGCCGAAGCCAGCGCGGTGCCGGCCAGCGTCGTGCGCGGGGTGCCGCGCGACGGCACGCTCGACCCGATCAGCATCGACCCCGAGCGCCCCGCTGACCGCCTGCCGCAGCTCCAGGCCGACACGCTGCTGAATGACTACCGCGGCAATCCCAAGGAAGCCGACACCCGCTACCTGGGCCAGTACCTGATCGTCGAAGGCGTCGCCAGCGGCATTCGCCGCGAGGGCGACCAGGTCTTTGTCGATATCCGCACCAACGATCCCGGCGTGAATGTGCGCGCACTGCTGCTGCAACGCCAGATCTGCGGCCCGGCAGGGCGGGTGTGCGAGGTGGAGGCCCGCGCCACCATGGTGCGGCGCGGCCAGAAGGTGGCGCTGGAATGCAACGGCGCCGGGCTGGCCGATGGCGCACCGCTGCTGCGCGACTGCCTGCTGCGCGGCGGCGCCAACTGATCGCGCTTGTCTCAAGATTCCGGAGTCCCGCCATGCAATCCGTTCTGTCCGTCCTTGCCATCCTGATCATGGTGGCCACCATCGTCGGCGTGGTCTCGCCCGCCTGGCTCAGCCAGACGCTGTTTGGCGGCAGACCCGTCACGCGGCTGCAGGTCGCCGTCATCGGGGTCTGCCTTGCCGGGCTTTGCCTGGTCCTGGTAGGCCGGCTGGCGCAAGGCGGCAGCGCGGGCGGCTGAGGCGCCACGCCGGCGCAGAAGCGGCCGTTTTGCGCTTCTGTTTGGGCGATTGGATCTGCGTGCCGGCGCCTACAGTGTGAAGGTATGCGGTGGCCACTGTGTCTTGCATGGCAGCCCGCCCCAGCCACACAGGACATCCATGTACAAAGCTCTGCTGGCCGCAGGCCTTGGCCTGCTGATCACCGGTTGCTCGACCTACCAGGCAGTGACCCCGGTCGACCGGCCCGACCGCACCGATCCCCTTGTCGCGTTCCAGGTGCCCGCTGGCGGCGGCCCGCTGGGCAACTACGGCGCCAACGGCACGCTGCTGTGCGTGGTGGTGAACCCGGTCACGGGCAATGACTTTGTCGAGAACTTTCTCTCATCGCTGCGGCGGCGCAATTTCGAGGTGAAGGTGCTGCAGGCGCAGACCTCGATCGCGGCGTGCCCGGTGGTGGCGCTGTACACGGCGCGCAGCGCCTGGTACTGGACTGCGTACCTGAACAGCGCGGACATCACCGTGTTCCGCAACGGCGACCGTGTCGGCAAGGCCATCTATAACGCCAACCGCAGCGCGGGCGGGCTCAACCTGAGCAACTTCGTGCAGCCTTCGTCCAAGCTGGATGAGCTGGTCGAGCAACTGTTCCCCGGCATGCTGCCGCCGCCCCAGCCGCCGGCGGGCACGGCCGCCCCGGCGGCCTAGCCTGTCCGCACTCGACCGGAGGGCCGGGCCATGCCTGTCTGCGCAGCATCTTGCCGGGCGCAGCCGCGCCCGGCCCAGCGTACCCGGATCAGCGCTCCAGCCGCCCCAGGCGCACCACGGTCACGCCCGGGCGCAACTGGCGCAGCGACGGCATCACCAGCACGCAATCCGGATACGGCGTCACCACTGGCTCGCCGTCGCGCCAGCCGATTACGGTCCCGGCCTCGGTAAAGGTCTCCAGCCCGGTATAGGGGCCGGCAAAGCGGAAGTCCATGCTGGTGGCCACCACCGGCTCGGTCACGCGCACCACGCGCTGCGTGGCGGGCAGCCGCTGCAGCCAGCCTGCGGGCAAATCGCTTTCATCGATCACGCCGGCATGCAGCAGGAAGCGCGCGGTGCTGTCCTGCGCCACGGTCACGGCGGCGGGCTCCCAGTGCTGGCCGCACTCGATCAGCAGTGCGTTGCGCGGGCTGGCGGCATCGCCAAAGCCATCGTAGTCGCGCATGCGGCGGCCTTCGGGGTGGCCTTCGTCGACGATCACGTCGGCCGGCGCGCCCAGCGCGCGCGACAGGGCGATGCCCTTGTCGAGCGGGCCGGAGACGATCAGCGGCCGGCTTTTCTCGTGCATCGAATGCAGGTCCAGCAGCAGGTCGATGGTGTCGATCACCGGGCGCATGGCACGCGCGCGGCGCAGCTCGGATGAATCGAGGCTGGCATCATCGAGCACCCTGGCGGTCCACACGCGGTTGAAATCCTGGTCGACAAAGCGCGATGCGTCGGGCCTGGCGGCATCGAAGCTGTGGTACGCGTCGACGTTGGCAAACGCCAGCGTCAGCCGGCCGCGGCGCGGGCGCAGTCCGTGGTCCAGCAACGCCTTGACGGCGATGGCGCCGCAGACCTCGTTGCCGTGGGTCAGCGCATTGACCATCACGTGCGGGCCGGGCTGGCCGCTGTCGAAGGTGTACAGGTAGGGGATGCCGGTGTTGCCGGCGGCGTAGGCGCGGATGTCGGGGAACGCGACATCGACTGGGTAGGCGTCGATCGGTGCGGTGGACTGGGTCATGGGAATCGGTGCGTTCAGGGCGCCTGGCGGGTCGGTGCCGCCGGGTCGTGTTCTTGGGATCAGGTTGAGGATGGGCGGCGGGGCCTTGCCAGCGCCGCCCGCCCCAGCTCTTACTCGTGAATGCCAGCCGTCTGCACGATGGTGCGATAGCGCCCCGTCTCGCGCTTGATAAAGCTGCCGAACTGCGCCGGATTGGCCGGCGCCACTTCCACGCCGGCTTCTGCCAGCTTCTTCTTCACATCCGGCATGGCCAGCACGGCCTGCATCTCGGTGTTCAGGCGCTCCACCACCGCTTGCGGCAGCTTGGCCGGGCCCATCAGGCCGAACCACACGCCCATGTCGACGCCCTTGAGCGCGGGCGTCTCGGCCAGCGCGGGCACGTTCGGCGCCACCGGCGAGCGCTTGGCGTTGGTCACGCCGTAGGCCTGCACGCGGCCGGCCTGGATATGCGGCAGCGCCGACGACAGCACCATCACCGCCAGGTCGATCTGGCCGCCGAGCAGGTCGGTGGCCATGGCCGACGCGCCCTTGTACGGCACGTGCGTGATATTGACCTTGCCCTGCTGCTTGATCAGTTCGCCGGCCAGGTTCAGCGGCGTGCCCACGCCCGACGAGGCATACGACAGCTTGCCCGGCTGGGCCTTGGCCAGCGCGATCAGCTCGGCCGCGTTCCTGGCCGCCAGCCCGGGCTTGCCGACCAGCACCATCGGCTGGGTGCCGACGAAGGTCACCGGCGCCAGGTCCTTCTCGCCGTCGTAGCGCACGGCGGGGTTGGTCAGACGGGCAATCGACACTTCACTGCCCGAGCCCATCAGCAGGGTGTAGCCGTCGGCCTCGGCCTTGACCACCTTGGCCGCGCCGATGGTGCCGCCGGCGCCACCCAGGTTCTCGATCACCACGCTCTGGCCCAGGCGCTTGCCCAGTTCCGGGGCGATGGTGCGGGCCACCAGGTCGACGCTGCCGCCGGCGGTGTAGCCCACCACCAGCGTGATCGGCTTGGCGGGCCAGGCGGAGGCAACGGCGCCGGCGGAAGCGGCAAGGCAGAGTGCGGCAGCGGCCGCGCGCAGGATGGTCTTCATGGTCTTGGCTCTGGGGGTCCCGGAATGGTTGTTGTGGAGCGATGGTAGTGAGCGCGGAAGCGGCCCGGCGTGCAGCTTTGGCAAGGGCGGTTGCCGATTCGGCAATGGTCGCCGAAGGCGCATCAGCGCGGTGCCTGCACCGCCGCCTGCCAGAAGGCCTCGGCCAGCGGGCGCATCGGCGCGCGCGGGCGGTACAGGCGGATATCGAGCGCCAGGTCGCCGCCATCATCGCTGCGCGCGCCGCTGATGGCACGCACCAGGCGCCCGGCGTGCAGGTCGTCGGCAATCAGGCGGGCCGGCAGCCAGGCCAGGCCCATGCGCTGGCGCACCATCTCGTGCACCGACTCGGCAAAGTCGCTGACCGCGATCACGTCCAGCCGCGGCGCCAGCTTGCGGCGCGCGATCTCCTGGTTGACCATGCGGCCGAGTGTCAGGGTCTCGGCGTAGGCGATCATGGGCACCGGCTTCGCCGCAGCCTTGCCGGTCGCCAACCGGTGCAGCGGCGCGCCGCGCTCGTCGGCGGCGCTGACGCACACCAGCCGCTCCACGCCGGCCAGGTGGAACTGGTAGCGCGCGTCATCCAGCATCACCGGCAGGTCCGGCGGGCTGTAGCAAAGCAGGAAATCGGCATCGCCCTCGGCAAACATGGCCAGCGCGTCATGCATCGGGAAGGTCGACAGCTGCGTGCGGAACCCGGCCGCCGCGGGGTCGTGCCGCAGCGCCTCGCGCAGGCCCGCCAGCCACGCCGGCACCATCGAGCGCGCCAGGGTCTTGCCGGTGGCAATGGTGACCGTGCTGGCGTCGGCGCGGTGCGCGGCGCGCAGCGCCACGCGGGTCTCGTCCAGCGTGCGCAAGGCGCTCTGCGCGGCTTCCAGGAACTGGCGCCCTTCGGCGGTCAGCCGCACCGGGAACGCGCTGCGGTCGATCAGCGGGGCGCCGGCCCAGACCTCAAGCGCCTGCATGCGCCGGCCAAACGCGGGCGGGGTCACGTTGCGCAGCTCGGCGGCACGCGCCAGGCTGCCGGCCTGGGCCAGGCAGACGAAGTCTTCGAGCCAGCGGATATGCATGGAAGGCGGACCGTTGAGGGTGGGGCGGCAATGCCCTCATTATCGGCAAAACCGGCCGCCACCTTTGCCTGCCGCATTCCTCGGTTAGAATTTTTCGCATGACACTGATCCGGCGCCGCCCTCCCTCGTCCCCGACCAGCCAGGCGTCCGACACCACGCCGCCCGCCCCGGAATACACCATCGACGAGCTGGCGCGCGTGGCCGGCACCACGGTGCGCAACGTGCGCTCCTACCAGGACCGCGGCCTGATCGATCCGCCGCAGCGGCGCGGGCGCGTGGGCATCTACACGCAGGCGCACCTGGGGCGGCTCAAGCTGATCCACCACCTGCTGGCGCGCGGCTATACGCTGGCCAATATCACCGAGCTGCTCAAGGCCATCGTCGAAGGGCACGACCTGCGCTCGATCCTGGGGCTGGAGACCGCCATCAGCAGCCCGTGGACCAACGAGACGCCGCGGCACTACTCCTACCTGGCGCTGGCGCGGCTGTTCGGCCGCGCGATCTCGCGCCCGGCCCTGGCCAAGGCGATCTCGCTGGGGCTGCTGGAACCGGACGGGCTGGGCTATCTCGCACGCAGCCCGCGCGCGCTGGCCGCGGGCGCGGAGATCGCCCAGGCGGGCTTTGCGCTGGAAGACGTGCTGGAGATCATCGCGCAGTCGCGCGGGCATTTCCAGGCGGTATCGGACCATATCGTCGCTACCGTGGTGCGCGAGCTGGACCGCTTTGGCATTGGCAAGCTGCCGCCGCCGCAGGACGTGCCGCGGCTGGTGGAGATCCTGTGGCGCATCCGCCCGCTGGCGCTGGTGATGGCGGAGACGGAGATGATGCGGGCGCTGGAGATCTCGGCCAACAAATACCTGGGGGACCGGGTGGCGGCGATCATCGAGCATCTGCATGATGAGGAAGGTGGCAGCGGCGGGAAGCCATGATCCCGCGCCGGTCTGGCCCCTCCCCCGCCGTGCAGACCGGGCACACAGGTGACAGGTGTGCGAAGACATGGTTGACGCTTCCCGGCATAGTCATCCCGCCGCTCTACCTCGCCGCCCTTCCCCGCACCGATTCCTCCAGCAACGACCGCAACTTCGCCAGCGCGCCCGGATCCCCGTGCGCGGCTGAGCGCGCATACCAGATCTTGGCCTGCTCGAGATCCCGGTCGACCACGCCGGGCTCGCCGTGCTCATAGAAGCTGCCGACGATGTATTGCGCGCCGCCGTCGCCGGCACTGGCCGCGCGGCTGTACCACGTGAACGCGTGCCCGTAGTCGCGCGGCACGCCCCGGCCAGTGAAGTAATTCGTCGCCAGCGCCATCTGCGCCTGCACATGCCCGCCCTGCGCCGCCAGCGCATACCAGCGGTTGGCTTCCTCCAGTGACTTCGGCACCAGTTCGCCGCGCTCATAGAGGTCGCCCCAGGTGTACTGGGCATGCGTCATCTGGTTGTCGGCCGCTTTTTTCAGCCAGACCAGTGCCTCCTGCGGGCGGGCGGCAGTGCCCTCGCCGCGCAGCAGCATCATTGCGTAGTTGAATTGGGCCAGGCGGTTGCCCAGCCTGGCCGCATTGGCGAAGCCGCGCAGGGCCTGGTCGAAGTTGCCCGCTTCATATGCGGTGACCGCGTCGCGGGTCTGGGCCTGCGCGGGGGCAGGCGGCTGCGGTGCGGAGGCCGCCGGCTGCGTGCACAACAGCCATGCGGCGGTGGCGCCGGCGAGCAAGGCGGCAATCGGGGGGTGGGCAATCGACATGGCGGACTCCGGGCACAGCGCCTTCCTGATTCCAGTGTAGGAGTCAGGGCACCGCGCCGGTAGGCAGGCGCGGAATCGCCGGAATATCCATGCGAATAATCAATCGACCATAATATCTGCCACGATCATTCCTCGCACAGATAATACCAGGTCTTCAGATCCACCCGGCCCGATGCAGCCGCCGCCACAGTCCCCCGCAGGCGACCGCGGTCACGCCGATCACGGCCGGGTAGGCGAAGGGGATTTTCAGCTCAGGCATGAAATCGAAGTTCATGCCGTACAGGCTGAAGATCACGGTCGGGATCGCCAGGATCGCGCCCCAGCCGGCCAGGCGCTTGACCACCTCGTTCTGGCCCACGGTGACCAGCGCCAGGTTGACCTGCACGGCGGTGGTCAGCATTTCGCGCACCACGTCGAGCGTGCGCACCAGCCGGCTGGCGTGGTCTTCGATGTCGCGGAAATAGGCGCGCAGCTCCTTCGGCACCAGGTCTTCGTGCAGCCGGATCAGCTGGCCGCACATGTCCTCCACCGGGCTGACCGCATTGCGCAGGCGCAGCACCTGGCGCTTGATCCGGTACAGGCGCTCGATCGCGGCGCGGTCGAACTCATCGCGGAAGATGCCCTGCTCCAGCGCCTCGAAGGTGTCTTCCAGGCGCGTGACGATGGGCATGTAGTGATCGACGACAAAGTCCATCAGCGCGTACAACACATAGCCCGGGCCGTTGGCCAGGCCGTGCGGGTCGTGCTCGCAGCGCTCGCGCACGGGCGCATAGGTGCTGCTGGCACCGTGGCGCACCGAAACCACGTAGTTGGGGCCGACAAAGAGATGGGTCTCGCCGACCACCACTTCATCTTCCACCAGTTGCGCCGTGTTGAGCACCACGAAGACCGAATCGCCGTAGGCCTCGAGCTTGGGGCGCTGGTGCGCATCGAGCGCATCTTCCACCGCCAGGTCGTGCAGGCCGAACGCCTGCTGGGCCTGGCGCAGCAGCGCGAGGTCAGGCTCATGCAAGCCCAGCCAGACAAAGGTACCCGGCACGCCCAGCACGGTGGGAATCTCCTCCATGCCCACCGTGCTGAGCCGCTTGCCCTGCCGGTAGGCCACGCAATTGACAATGGCGCCCATGGAAACTCCGCTGATCAGATGGCGCAATCGTAACAAGCCTTTACGCTGCGACGGACGCCATGCGTGTTGCCGCGCACGGCAAACCACGCTGGCCGCACTTGCCCGGCGCTACGATGTGCCGTGCACGCGCATATGGAACCCACGCGCCACCTGCTGTACATATCGATCCAATTGTTACAGTTCGCGACAGATACGACGTTAGAATGTGGCATTTCCACGGTCACCCGGCTATGTCCCAGAAGAAATCGCCACGCTTCGAGCTGCGCAGTGGCAACGTAGACGCCCTCCTTCTCGCCCTCCAGACCGCCGACATGGCTGCGCTGCGGGATGACCTCCTCTCCCGCTTTGAAGCCACCCCTGACTTCTTTTCCAATGACGTGATCGCGCTGGACCTGCGCGCGCTGGAAGATGACAGCGAAGTCGCGCTTGGCACCGTGATCGACACGCTGGCCACGCTCAAGGCCCGCGCCATCGGTGTGGTGGCCCGCCCTGCCCAGCGCGAGTGGGCCGAGCGCTTCGGCCTGCCGCTGCTGGACAGCCAGGCGCGCCGCGGCAGTGGCGCCGACCGCGCCGCCGAGGCCCAGGCCGCAGCCGCGGCGGAACAGGCCGCCGCCGAACAGGCCGCGCGCGAGGAATCCGTCCGCGCCGCCGCGCAGGCCAGCACCGACGCCGCCGTGGCCGCCGCCATCCGCCAGACCCAGACCATGCTGATCGACAAGCCGCTGCGCTCGGGCCAGCAGGTCTACGCGCAGGGCGACGTGGTCATCCTGGACGTGGTCAGCTACGGCGCCGAGGTGATCGCCGAAGGCAACATCCATGTCTATGCCCCGCTGCGCGGACGCGCGCTGGCGGGCGTCAAGGGCAACACCGGCGCGCGCATCTTCAGCACGTGCATGGAGCCTGAACTGATTTCCATCGCCGGCATCTACCGGACCGCGGAGCAGACGCTTCCGGCCGATGTGCTCGGCAAGACCGCCCAGGTGCGCCTGGCCGATGAAAAACTGATCCTAGAAGCGCTGCGGCTCAAGTAACCGCGGCAGCCCCCGGGACCGAATCGCAGAGAGCGCAAGCTTCAACTTATTACTGGACCAAAGAGCCATGGCAAAAATCATCGTTGTGACCTCCGGCAAGGGAGGCGTCGGCAAGACCACCACCAGCGCCAGCTTTGCCGCCGGCCTGGCCCTGCGCGGCCACAAGACTGCCGTGATCGACTTCGACGTCGGCCTGCGCAACCTTGACCTGATCATGGGTTGTGAGCGCCGCGTGGTGTACGACCTGATCAACGTGGTGCAGGGCGAAGCCAACCTGCGCCAGGCGCTGATCAAGGACAAGAAGTGCGAGAACCTGTTCATCCTGCCGGCCTCGCAGACGCGCGACAAGGATGCGCTCACGCGCGATGGCGTCGAGAAGGTCATCAACGGCCTGATCGAGATGGATTTCGAATTCATCATCTGCGACTCGCCCGCCGGCATCGAGTCGGGCGCGCTGATGGCGATGTACTTCGCCGACGAGGCGCTGATCGTGACCAACCCGGAAGTGTCGTCGGTGCGCGATTCGGACCGCATCCTGGGCATCCTGGCGTCCAAGACCAAGCGCGCCAGCGAAGGCGGCGACCCGATCAAGGAACACCTGCTGATCACGCGCTACAACCCCAAGCGCGTGCATGGCGGCGAAATGCTGTCGCTGACCGACATCCAGGAAATCCTGCGCATCAAGCTGATCGGCGTGGTGCCTGAGTCGGAAGCCGTGCTGCACGCCTCGAACCAGGGCACGCCCGCCATCCACCTGGAAGGCAGCGACGTGGCCGACGCCTATGGCGACGTGGTGGACCGCTTCCTCGGCAAGGACAAGCCGATGCGTTTCACCGACTACCAGAAGCCGGGGCTGCTCTCCCGCATCTTCGGCAACAAGTAACGGTCAAGGAGGGCTCACCCCATGTCGATCCTTTCCTTCCTGCTGGGAGAGAAGAAGAAGTCCGCGTCGGTCGCCAAGGAGCGGCTGCAGATCATCCTGGCGCACGAGCGCACCGGCCATTCCGCGCCCGCCGACTACCTGCCCGCGCTGCAGCGCGAGCTGGTGGCGGTGATCTCCAAGTACGTCAAGATCGGCGACCAGGACCTGCGCGTCAGCCTGGAACGCCAGGACAACCTCGAGGTGCTCGAGGTCAAGATCGAGATCCCGCAGAACTGAGGACGGATCCCGGCGCTGCCGGATTCGTTCCTCCTCCTTCGGTTTTCCCGCACTTCCCGTCTTTCCGCCGACCGCGGCGCCGCTTGCGCGCCGCGATCGGCCGGCCCCCTTTCTCCCTGCCGTGATTCCCCGCCAGCCCAGTGTGCAGGCCAGCTCGCCAGCGCTGCCAAAATGCCCCAACTCGGAATTCTGTAGCGGCGAGACAACGGATTTGCACCAAAATCCTGCTTGAAAGCGCAGCTTGGCGGAGTTTTGTGTCCTTGTAGCTTACGTTTTGTTAAATTTTCGCGGCGTCTGCAACGAAACGTAGACAAAATCGTCCACGCCGTGATCCGGCGGAGAGAACAGTACAAGACAGAAAAGGAGCACCATGAAGAAATCGGCCATCGTCCTCGCAGCCGGCAGCCTGTTGGCAGGTTCGGCGTTCGCACAATCGTCCGTTACCCTGTACGGTATCGTTGACCAGAGCATCCGCTTCCAGACGAACTCCAACGCCAACAACGACAATCTGTGGGAACTGACCAACGGCGCCGTCACCAACAGCCGCTGGGGCCTGAAGGGCAGCGAAGCCCTCGGCAACAACCTGAAGGCAATCTTCCAGCTGGAAGGCGGCTTCGATCCGGACACCGGCCGTTCCAACCAGGCCAGCGCCACCAACCCGAACGGCCGCCTGTTCGGTCGTCAGGCTTACGTTGGCCTGTCGGGTGACTTCGGCACGATCAAGCTGGGCCGCCAGTACACCGAAGGCTTTAACTTCTTCGGCGACTACGATCCGCTGACCATCGGCAACTACACCAACAACGCCTGGCCGTTCTTCCTGACCCAGTTCCGCAGCGACAACGTGGTCAGCTACGCCGGCAAGTTCGGCGGCCTGGACGTGGGCGCCAGCTACGGCTTCGGCGAGCAGCCGGGCAGCATGACCAAGAACCAGTACTGGGGCACCCGTGCCGCTTACTCGTTCGGTCCGTTCGGCATCGGCGGCGTGTACCAGGAAATCCGCGACATCAACGGCAACAAGCAGCAAATGTGGGGCGCGGCCGGTAAGTACGCCTTTGGCCCGGCCAAGCTGTTCGTGGGCTACGTCGGCGGCAAGGACCGCACTGGCGTGATCGACAACGGCTTCCTGAACAACTCGGCTGCCGCGCCTGCTCCGGCCGTGGTCACCGCCGGCGCTGCCAGCAACCCGCGCAAGGACACCATCGGCTACATCGGCCTGACCTACCAGGCCACCCCGGCCCTGGCGCTGACCGGCGTGTTCTACGGCGACTACGTCGAGAACAAGAACGGCGTGAACGACAACAACGGCCGCCGCTACACCGGCGTGCTGCTGGCCGAGTACTCGCTGTCCAAGCGCACCCAGGTCTACGGCACGGTTGACTTCAACAAGGTTTCGGGCGGCACCACCACCGAAATGCCGGGCCGCAACAACCAGACTGGCGCTGCACTGGGTATCCGCCACATCTTCTGATCGACACCCGATCAGCAGTTCCTGGCAAAAGGCACCTTCGGGTGTAATGCCGTTCAGTTAAGACTGAACGGCATTTTTCATTGTTAGCCGCCGAAGCAGTTGTAAACCGCAAGCCG